>JBAWVU010000018.1:0-17928 GCA_037147135.1 Chloroflexota bacterium | reverse complement strand
TCATCACGCAGTTCCTCTCCAAGCCGGTGATGGACGGCTTCGTGGTCGGCCTCGCGATCTTCGTCGCCGTCGGCCAGCTCAACAAGCTCTTCGGGGTGCCGAAGCCCGAGGGCAACACCGTCGAGAAGCTCGTCGGGGTCTTCCGAGAGCTTCCGCAGGCGAACTGGACGGCCTTCGCCGTAGGGGCGATCGCCCTCGCGGCGCTCTTCCTCCTCCCGCGGCTGAGCAGGAGGATCCCCGCCGGCCTCGTCGTGCTGTTCGGGACGATCGCGCTGAGCTCGCTGCTCGACCTCGCCGGAACCCACGACGTCGCCGTCGTCGGGACGCTCCCGCAGGGGCTGCCGACACCGGCCCTGCCGACGGTGCCGGTCACCGACTACCTCGCGATGGTGCTGCCGGCGATCGGTGTCCTCCTGGTGGCGTTCAGCGAGTCGCTCGGCGTCGCGCACGAGTTCGCGGAGAAGCACGGGTACGAGGTCGACGCCGACCAGGAGCTCAACGCGCATGCGGTCGTCAACCTCGGGAGCGCCCTCTTCGGCGGGATGATCGCGGCAGGCAGCATGTCGGCGTCGGCCGTGAAGGATGGCGCGGGCGCCCGGACCCAGGTCTCCAACCTCGTCACGTGGGCCGCGACGATCGTGACCCTGCTCGTCCTCACTCCCGTATTCGCCAGCCTGCCGGAGGCCGTGCTTGCCGCGCTCATCATCCATGCGGTCTGGCACATCATCACAGCGCGGAAGCTGCAGGCGCTGCGGCGCGAGGCGCCGGTCGAGGTGTGGTTCGGGATCCTCACGCTCGCGGGCGTGCTCCTCATCGACGTCCTGCAGGGCATGCTCATCGGCCTGCTCGCGTCGCTCGCCTTCGTCATCTACCGGTCGAGCCGGCCGCACGTCTCCTCGCTCGGTCGCGTCCCCGGTGCAGCCGGCGCGTACTCAGACCTGTCCCGGCATCCGGAGAACACGCTGGTGCCGGGGGTGCTGATCGTCCGCATCGACGGGCCGCTCTACTACGCCAACGCTCGGACGGTCCGGGATCGGGTGGTGGCGATGGCCGCCGCAATGGCGCCGCCTCCCCGAGCGGTCATCTTCGACGCCGCCGCCCAGGACGGGCTCGACCTGACGAGCGCGGAGATGCTGAAGGGCCTCCTGAAGAAGCTGCGCGACGAGGGCATCGACGTGTACTTCGCCGACGTGCATGCGCCCGTGCTCAAGCGTGCGCGCGAGACCGGCTCTCTCGAGAGCGTGGGCGAAGGCCGCGCGTTCCCGACCGTGGACGCCGCGGTGCGGCACCTCGAGGAAACGGCGCGAGCCGGTGATCCTGCCCTCAGCGCGGCTGCGGGAGTGCTCGTGAAGCCGGACGACGCGCCCTGACGCCCGAGACGGCCCCGAGGGCGATCCCCGGGGCCGTCTCGATCCTCGGGAGCCGCCACCCGTGACCCGGGGCCGCCCGACGATGGCACCCGGGTCTGTCAGCCCGACCGACCGCCCTCGGATCCTCGCGGGGCGAGGCACCCGAAGCACACGTTCAACCGGACCAGCCCATCCCGGATGGTGGGCCAGCACCGTGCCGCGAGCCGCTCCGCTTCCCGGCGGCCAGGGTCCGTGATCGCGTAGCGCGGCGGCCGGTCACCGGTGGCACTGACCAGCCCGGCGTCGCGGAGCTCGTAGAGAAGCGGATAGCCGGGCGACGCCAGCTCGAACGAGCACGTGAGTGACGCGACCGCGTTGATCGTCTCGTTCCCGCTGAGCGGACCCCCGTCCTCGAGCTGGCGGAGCACCATGAGGCGCAGGAGGTCGTGCCGAGGATCCCCGGAAGGGAAGGGACCCTGCGGCTGGACCGTGCGCGTCGCACCGAGCGTCCTGCCCGTGCCGTATGTGCCGAGTGTGGCGATCATGGCCAGTCCTCCGATCGCAGTGCCCGGACCGTTCAGGGGTCCGTACTCACCGTCTAGACGGAGAGTCGACCCGGTCGCCTGTCGATCGGGTTACGTGCGGGCGGCCCTCTCACCGACGTCACCGCGAGCGGGGCGCTTCATGCTCCGCCGCCGTCGGGCCCCCCGGCAGCGCCGAGCGCTACTCGCCCTCGAGTCCCGGCCGATCCGCCACGACCTGGGTGCCCGCCGTCCCCTCGAGCAGGCCGGCGATGTCCTCGAGCTTCCCGATCGCGGCCCGGCCCCCGGTCCGCTCGACGAAGCGACAGACGGCCTCCACCTTCGGGCCCATCGAGCCCGCCGGGAACGAGCCGGCACGCAGGCTGGCTGGCGTCGCTTCGGCGATCGGCACGGCCGAGTCGGTCCCCCACCCCTCGTAGACCCCGTCCACGTCCGTCGCGAGGATGAGCATGTCTGCGCCGAGGTCGCTCGCGACGAGCGCGGAGGCGAGGTCCTTGTCGATGACCGCCTCGATCCCGCGGTATCGCCCGTCCGGTTCGAGGACGACCGGCACGCCGCCGCCGCCGGTGCAGATGACGAGGAAGCCCGATTCGACGAGGCCGCGGATCGCCTCGAGCTGGACGATCGCCTTCGGATCGGGCGAGGGGACGACGCGGCGCCATCGGTCGCCGTCGGCCTTCACGGTCCACCCACGCTCCGCGGCATGGCGCTTCGCGTCAGCCTCCGAGTAGACCGGCCCGATGAACTTCGTCGGGTGGCCGAACGCGGGATCGTCGGCCTCGACGAGCGTGCGGGTGATGATCGCGACGGTCCCGCGCCCCTGGATGGCGTTGTCGAGCTCGAGCTCGATGACGTAGCCGATCTGGCCCGAGCTCTCGGCGCCGAGGACGTCGAGCGGGTATGGGTCCGACCCGTCCGCGTCGGCGTAGGTCTCGGTCTGGAGCGCGAGCAGGCCGACCTGTGGGCCGTTCCCGTGCGTGACGACGAGGCGGCACCGCGTCGCGATCGTCGCGATGATCTTCGCCGCGGCACGCGCCGCGCGCTGCTGGCTCGCCGCTTCAAGGGGCTCGCCGCGCTTGAGGAGCGCGTTGCCGCCCAGCGCGACGACGACGAGCGGGCGGAGGTCGCCACCCGCGCCGACGCGGGAGGCCGTGAGGGTCTGCGCCGTCACCACGTACTTCCTTCGAGACGCCGCGTGAGCAGCGCGACGAGGATCGCGTGCTCGGTGCACAGGCGGTTCTCTGCCTGGTCGAAGACGACGGATGCGGGACCGTCCATGACGTCCGCCGTCACCTCCTCGCCGCGGTGCGCGGGGAGGCAGTGCATGAAGATCGCACCGGGAGCCGCCTGCGCCATGAGCTCCCGACCCACCTGGTACGGCGCGAACGCGGCATGGCGCGTCTCCTTCTCCGACGCGTCGATCCCCATGGAGAGCCAGACGTCCGTGTAGACGACGTCCGCTCCGGCCACAGCCGCTCGCGCGTCATGCGTCGTTGCGACCGAGCCACCGGTGCGCACGGCGATCCGGCCGGCGGTGTCCACCACCTCGGCATCCGCCTCGTACCCGGGGGGCGTGGCGACGACGACGTGTGCGCCGGCGAGGGCCGCGGCTTCCATGAGGCTGTGGATCGTGTTGCAGCCGTCGCCGAGGTAGGCGATCCGGACCCCGGCGAGCCGTCCCAGCTTCTCGCGGATCGTGAGGAGGTCGGCGAGCGCCTGGCAGGGATGGTGAGCGTCGGTGAGCGCGTTGATGACCGGGATGGTCGATGCGGCGGCGAAGCGCGCCACATCGTCGTCGGAGAACGTGCGGATGACGAACGCCTTCACGTACCGGCTCAGCACGCGCCCCGTGTCCTCGATCGTCTCGCCCCGGCCGAGCTGGAGATCGTTGGCACCGAGCATCTCCGGGGTGGCGCCGAGCCGGGAGATCGCGACCGTGAAGCTCACGCGCGTCCTCGTGGACGGCTTCGTGAAGCTCATCGCGACGACCTCGTCGCGGAGCAGGTCAGCGTAGCGGTGCGGTTCCGCCTTCACCTCCTCGGACAGGTCGAGGAGTGTCGCGAGGTCGCGCTCCGACAGCGTCGAGATGCGGAGGTAGTCCTTGAGGGCCACTGCAGTGTCCGTCCTGGCGGGTCCGGCGGGGCATCGGTGGCTGGCACCGGCGCGGCCGCATCCGGGGTAGACGAGGAGCATAGCGCGCGCCCGCCGCCGCTCGCGTATCGTGGTCCGTGCCGTCTACCCCGACCACCGCGAGGACCGACACCCGTGGCCCTTCCCGCTCGCTCCCGCACGCCTGCTCCGCCCGATTCGATCCTCGGCCTCATGGAGGCGTTCCGCGCCGACCCACGGCCGGCCAGGGTCAACCTCTCGTCCGGCGTCTACGTGGATGAGACCGGCATCACCCCCGTCCTCCCATCGGTCCTGGAGGCCGAGCGACGGATCCTCGCGACCGAGACGACGAAGGTCTACCGCCCGATCGACGGCGACCCGACGTACCGGGCGGCGGTCCGCGACCTCGTCTTCGGCGCCGACCACGAGGTCGTCACGTCCGGACGGTCTGCGACCGCGCACACCCCCGGCGGCACCGGCGCGCTCCGCGTCGCGGCCGACTTCCTCGCGCAGGAGGGCGGCGCGGCGACGGTCTGGCTCCCCGACCCGACGTGGCCCAACCACCCGCAGCTCTTCTCGCTCGCCGGCTACGAGGTTCGGACCTACCCGTACCTGCGGCCGGGCGAGGCCCGCGTGGAGATCGACGCGCTCCTCGACGGCCTGGGTGCGGCGCGCGAGGGCGACCTGGTCGTCCTCCACGGCTCGTGCCACAACCCGACGGGGGTGGACCCATCGGCGGAGGACTGGCGGCGGATCGGCGACCTCCTCGAGGAACGCCAGCTCCTCCCGATCGTGGACTTCGCGTACCAGGGCTTCGGCGACGGGCTCCGCGAGGATGCCGACTGGATGGCCGGGATCGTGCGGCCGGGGATGGAGCTCCTCATCGCGACGAGCTACTCGAAGAACTTCGCCCTCTACAACGAGCGCGTCGGTGCGCTGACGCTCGTCGCGGTCGATGCTGCGGCTGCCGAGTCGGCGGAGAGCCACGTGAAGATCGCGATCCGGGCCAACTACTCGAACCCGCCCTCGCACGGCGCCGAGATCGTCACGACGATCCTCGGCGATCCGGCGCTGCGGGCGCAGTGGGAGGTGGAGCTCGGCGGGATGCGCGGCCGGATCCACGCCAACCGGCGGCGGCTGGTGGAGGCGCTCGAGGCACGGCGCATCCCTGGCGACTGGGCCCCGATCGCGCGGCAGCGCGGGATGTTCGCGCTCCTCGGGCTCTCGAAGGAGCAGGTCGCACGGCTGCGATCCGACCACGGCGTGTACGTCGTGGGGGCGGGACGGATCAACGTCGCCGGCATCACGAAGGCGAACCTCGACCCGTTCGCCGACGCGCTCGCGGTGGTGGTCGCGGGGTAGATCGCGGGGGCGTCGGCCGGTCGCCGGACCGGAGCCGGGCGAGCGGTAGGACCGGCCGCCCGTTCAGGGCGCGAGCGTCGGCGGAGCCGGACACGGGCGCGAGTGCCGCTGGTCACGGACCGCGCCGCCACGCCCGCACGAGCGCCGCCTGGTCCTCCCGGAGGAGCGCGCCGCGACGCGACCGCCGGACCAGCGCGACGGCACCGTCGCCGTCCAGCCCGAGATCGCGGAGGACGAGCCCGCAGAGCGTCCCGCTCCGGTCGAGGCCGCCGCGACACACGACGACGACCTCCTTCCCGTCGCCAAGCCGGCTCTCCACGGCGTCGATGAGGTCTCGCGCGCCGCCCGGATCCGTCGCGAACGCCTGGTCGGTCGCCACGTCGGCGTCGACGACCGGGAAGCGGATCGTCTCGATCCCCTCGGCCGCGAGCGCCTCGACAAGGTCGGGCACGCGGCAGAGCGCGAGCTCCCAATCCTCCACGAGGAGGACGACCGTGTCGACATCGAGATCGACCCGGAGCCGGCGCGCATCCCGCGGGGCATCGCGCCAGTGATCGCCCGTGAAGCCGCCGGTCCGCCGCTTGCCCGGCAGGAACGTGATCCCGAGGCGGCCCGTCCACCCCGCGCCGCCGGGCGTTCCGGAGAGGTCGACGGGGTCGACGCGGATGGGGCTCTCGGTCGAGGTGTGCCACCCGGCGGATGCGACGAGGCGGTCGACGAGCGGGAGGACGATCTCCCGGCCGCGCATCCCGCCGAGCCACCCATCCGGGATCGCGTCGATGCCCCAGCGGGCCCCCGCGAGCCCGCCCGCGATCGCCGCGGTGGTATCGGTGTCGTCGCCGAGGCGGATGGCCCGCTCGACCGTCTCGCGGTACGACCCCGCCGACTCGATCGCGGTCCGCGCGGACCAGAGCGCATCCCAGGCCGCGCCGCCACCCGCGGGCTCGTGCGTCGCGCGCCAGCCCGCGACGAATGCGAGCGCGTCGCGGTACCCCGAGCCCGCATCGCCCATCGCGTCGTAGGCACGCCCGAGCGCGGCACGGCCGGCCTCGAACGCGACGGCGGGGTCGGGCTCGCCCTCGAGGAGTCGCCGCGCGGTGAGGACATACCACGCGCACGTGGCCTGGCAGCGGACGTGCCCGTGCGTCACCGCGGACGCGCGGTGGGCGTGGTCCACGAGGACGTCGTCGGGCACGTCACGCTCCACGAGTGCCAGCGGGAGGATCCGCATGAGCGAGCCGTTGCCGCACGCCCGGTCGTGGGTCGGGCCGGTCTCCTCGGCAGGGACGCCGCGGCGAAGAGCGTCGATCGCGCGGGCGGTCGTCCCGCCGATGTCGAAGGACCCATCGCCGTCGGGCGTGTAGCGACCCTCGTCCTGCCACGCGACGATCCTGCGGCCCTGGTCCGCGACGTCGAACCCGATGGCAGGGTCGTACGTCCAGTCGGTCCGGTTCCCGTCGGTCCGGAGCCCGCACGTGAGCAGCGAGTCGAGCAGGGCGAGCATGAGGGCCCCGTCATCGCTCCACGTGCCGGGCGGCTGGCCGTGCGTTCCGCGCTCGCCGAAGCGGACGTCGCCGATCGCGGCCGGAGGTCGGAACTCGTACGGGACACCGATCGCGTCGCCGACGAGATGCCCCCAGACCGCGCCGGCGAGACGGTCGGCGAGGGTGGGCGAAGGGGTCGCGCCGTCGGTCGTCATGGCGGGCACGATACCGGCCGGATGGGCCCGGCGCCCGACCCCGACGCGACGGCGCCGCCCGATCGCCCCGCGATGACCGTCCCGCCCGATCCCCCACGCACCTGCCCGGGGCGGTCAGTCGCGTAGCGGGACCTGGAGGACCCGCTGGTCGCCGACCGGATGCTCCGTCACGTGGCCGCGCCCCCAGGTGTCCTCGACGAGCACCGCCGTGCCGGGCGGGAGCGATCGCCGGCCGCCGTCCGAGGTCCGGATCGTCACGGGGCCGGTGACGAAGACCACCAGCTGGCGGCGCGGGGCCGGGTGCCAGTCGGGCGGCGTGCCATCGCCGCGCACGTCCACGAGCTCGACCTCGACCGCAGGGAGCGGCCCGCCGATCGTCAGCTCCGGGACGCCGGTCCCCGCGGGGACGACGCGCTCAGGCAGCGCCTCGTCGGAGAAATGCGATTCTCCGGCCTCGTCGGCCCAGACGCGAAGGAGGTGCATGGCGCAACGGTACCCGACGGTGGTGGCGTCGCGGAGTGCCTCTGCGTGGGAAGTGCCTCTGCATCGAGAGGCCGGCGGCCCACCGACCTGCCGCACGGCGGCGTGACCTGGGCCCCTGTACTTCTGCGCGACCGGCCCCCACTATGACGGGCCTGATGCCCACGCCCATCTCCGGCGACGGCGCCCCGCCGCTGGTCTTCGCCGCACCTCCACCGGCGACCGCGTCCGACGGCGATCGGCTGCCCGCACCCGACGCGCCGACGGCACTCCGTCGCGAGGCGTGGCTCTCGGCGCTCGTGGATCTCACGCACCGGGCGGAAGCCCTCGACGAGGCGGGCATCCTCGCGCACGGGATGGACGAGGCGATGCGGCTCACCGGCAGCTCCGCGGGCCATCTCCACCTCATCGACGACGTCGACGGATCGGACTCCCGCTCGACGCGCGCGAGGGCACTGGCGCCCGACGGCACGTTCGTCGAGGCGGACGCGGCTGCGGTGGACGGCACCGACCACTGGGCCAGGGCCGAGGCGCTCACGGGCACATCCTTCGAGGCCATCCACGACGTCGGTCGTCGGGCGGGTGGGCCCGAGGCGACACGGTGGCGCCTGACGATCCCGGCGATCGTCGACGACCGCCTCCGCCTGATCCTCAGCGTAGAGAGAGGGTCGGGCGGGTACGACGAGACCGACGCCCTGTACGGCGAGCTCCTCGCCACCGACCTCTGGCGGATCGTCGGGAGGCGGCGGGTCGAGGCGCGGCTCCGGTCGAGCAACGCGCGCCTCAAAGCCCTCATCGAGAACTCGGTCGATCTCTTCTGGTCGGTCGACCGCGGTCTGCGCCTCGTCGAGGGCAACGAGCTCTTCCACGCGACGGTGGGCGCTGCGCTCGGCGGGACCATCCGCCGCGGCGAGCCGGCGATCACCGCCCGGATCCCGGCGGACCTCGCTGAGGCGTGGCGTGGGTACTATGCCCGCGCGTTCGACGGGGAGCGGTTCAGCGTCGAGATCGCCACGCGGTACCGGGCAGGGCCGGCCGTCGTGGAGTACCAGTTCGGGCCGATCGCCGACCCTGACGGAGCGATCGTCGGCGCGACCGTCTGGGGCTGGGAGATCACGACGCGACGGAGGACCGAGGACCGGCTCCGGACCCTGTCGCGGGCGGTCGAGCAGAGCGCTGCCTCCGTCGTCATCACCGACACGGCCGGGACCATCGAGTACGTCAACCCGAAGTTCACCGAGGTCACCGGATACGCGTCCGAGGAGGCCGTGGGCCAGAACCCACGGATCCTCAAGTCCGGCCTCATCCCGCCGGCGACGTACGAGGACCTGTGGGCCACGGTCACCGCAGGCCGCGAGTGGCGCGGCGAGTTCTGCAACCGTCGCAAGGACGGCTCTCTCTACTGGGAGTCGGCGTCGATCTCGCCCATCGTCGAGCCGGACGGGACGATCACGCACTTCGTGGCCGTGAAGGACGACATCACCGAACGGCGCGAGCTGCAGGAGCGGCTCCTCCGCTCGCAGACGCTCGAGGCAGTCGCACGGCTGGCGGGCGGTGTCGCGCACGACTTCAGCAACGCGCTCGGGACGATCGACGGGTACGCGGAGCTGGTCCTCCGGAGCCTTCCGTCCGACGCCGTCGAGCGCGACGACGTCCTCGAGATCCGACATGCGGCGGCGCGCGCGGCGGCCCTCACCCGGCAGCTCCTCGCGTTCGCCAGCCGGGAGCACGCCCAGCCGCGGATCGTCGACGTCAACGAGGTGGTCGTCGGGTTCGTGCCGATGCTGCGCCGCGTGCTTGGTGAGGACGTCGCCCTCCGCACGCAGCTGGAGGCGGATGCCGCGCCGATCCTCGCGGACCCGGGTCACCTGGAGCACGTGCTCCTCAACCTCGTCGTCAACGCGCGCGACGCCGTCGTCGGCGACGGCGTCGTGACGATCCGCACGGCGGAGATGGCGGTCGGCCCGGGCGGACCCGTCGAGGCCGGAGGCGTCCCACCGGGGCGGTACGTCGAGCTGAGCGTCTCGGACACGGGACCGGGCATCCCTGCGGACGTCCGCGAGCACATGTTCGAGCCGTTCGTCAGCACGAAGGTCGGCGTCCCGGGGGCGGGACTCGGCCTGGCCGCGGTCTACGGCACGGTGCGCCAGGCCGGCGGTGGCATCGTCGCCGAGTCTGGGGCAGACGGCGGGACGACGATTCGGATCCTCTTGCCCCGGGCCGTCGAGACAACGCCCGGTGCGGGGCGCGATGCCGATGCCCGAATGCCGGCCGCGACGGAGACGATCCTCCTCGTCGACGACGAGCGATCCCTGCGCGAGGTGATGCGGCGCCTCCTCGAGCGCGCCGGCTACCGAGTCCTCGTCGCGGGAGATGCCACCGAGGCGCTCGACGTCGCCGACGGCAATCCCGGCCCGATCGACCTGCTTCTCACCGATGTGGTCATGCCGGGCGCGTCCGGCGTGGAACTCGCCCGAGACATCGTCGCGCGCAGGCCGGGGACGCGCGTGATGTTCACGTCCGGCCATCTCCCCGACGCCGCGCGGACGGAGACGGGGACGGGGACCGGGCCCGTGCCGGGCCACGACCTGCTCCCGAAGCCGTTCGATGCCGCGACCCTCATCGCGGCGGTCCGGAGAGCGTTGAGGGCCACCGCCCCCGCCTGACCGGGCGGACCGGGTGGGTCCATCCACCCATCGCGGCAGGGTCTTGCTTCGACCCCGGCAGAAGCGCACCATCGGGCCATGGACCATCCCGTTTGGGAGGAGCGCCTCCGCGGCGACCCCGTCGCGTGGCTCCTCGAGGATGAGGCGCCCGCGGTCCGCCACCTCGCGCTCCGTCGCCTGCTCCATCGCTCCGCGGACGATCCCGAGGTCGCGGAGGCCCGCGCCGCCGCGATGGCGGCGCCGCCGATCTCCACCTTCCTCGACGCCGAGGATCCCGACGGGTGGTGGATCGAACCCGGGCCCAGCTACGGCCCCAAGTACCGATCCACGACGTGGACTCTCATCTTCCTCGACCAGATGGGCGCCGACGGCGACGACCCGCGGATCCGGCGCGCGTGCGAGCACGTGCTCGACAACGACCTCGTCCCCGGCGGCGGGTTCGGGATCGGCCAGGGGAAGACGAAGCCGCGGGCGTCGCTGCAGCTGCACTGCCTCAACGGCAACCTCCTCCGGGCCGTCATCGGGTTCGGGTTCGGCGATGACCCGCGGGTCCGGGACGCGATCGCGTGGGAGACGGCCGCGATCCTCGGGACGGCCGGCCACCGCTTCTACAAGGGCGGGACGTCCGGGCGGGGCTTCGCGTGCGGCGCCAACGAGGATCTCCCGTGCGCGTGGGGGGCGATCAAGGCCCTCCTCGCGCTCGCGCGGATCCCGCCGACCGAGCGGACGCCGGACGTCGCCGCGGCAGTGCGGGCCGGGGTCGAGCTGCTCCTCTCGGTCGACCCCGCGACGGCGACGTACCCGATGGGCTGGGGCAACGCGAAGCCGAGCGGGTCGTGGTTCAGGCTCGGGTTCCCGTCGGGCTACGTGGCGGACGTGCTCCAGGCCATGGAGGCCGTGTGCGCGGCGGGCGCCGCCGGCGATCCGCGGCTGGCCGGCGCGGTCGACTGGCTCGTCGCGCAGCAGGGCCCGGACGGGCGGTACACCAACCGCTACTCGTACGCGGGGAAGATGGTCGCCGACGTCGACGCGCAGGGGGAGCCGAGCCGGTGGGTGACGCTGCGGGCCTGCGGCGTCCTCGCGGCCGTCCACGAAGCGACCGCCGTCGACGTCGGCGGCTGATGACCGTGGCGGCAGATGCGCCTGCGCTTGGCCCGATGCGCGACCCAGACCCAGGGTCGCTGCCGGCCGAGCCGTGGGTCGGGCTGCTCGGCGCCGACCCGCGACCCTGGCTCCTCGCCTCCGACGAGCCCGCGGCGCGGTGGATCGCACTCACCGCACTCCTCGACCGTCCGGACGCAGACTCCGCGGTCGTGTCGGCGCACACGGCCGTGCTCGCGGATCCGGGGACGCGCGCGCTGATCGACCGGATCCCCACGTGGGGCGCCCCGCTCGCGCTCTCCGGCCACGACAGCGCGCTCTTCGCCCCGAGCATCCTTGGGCTGCTCGCCGACATGGGCGTGCGAGCCGGCGACCATCCACGGATCGGGGCGACGCTCGACGCGATGCTCGAGGGGCGAGTGGTGGACGCGGCGGGCGACGAACGGCTCGCGACGTTCGCGACGAGCCGGGTGACACCCGGCGGCGCATGGAGCGCGCTCCTCTGCGACTCGCACGCGATCGCGGAGACGCTCGTCCGGTACGGGCGCGCCGACGATCCGCGCGTCGTCGCGGCGCTCGAGCGGATGGCGGCGGACCTCGCGGACACGGCGCAGGGGCGAGCGTGGCCGTGCATCGCGTGGGACGGCTTCCGGGGGCCCGGCCGCAAGGCCGACCTGTGCCCGCAGGTGACGTGCGAGGCGCTCCGGACGTTCGCGTGGCTCCCGGAAGGGCGGCGGCCGGCGGGGCTGGACGCGGTGGCGCGGACGGTTCTCGGGTCGTGGCTCCGGCGCGGCGAGGAGAAGCCGTACATGTTCGGTCACGGATTCGGGTTCAAGACGGTGAAGTGGCCGGGGTTCTGGTACGACGCTCTCCGGCTGCTCGACACGATCGGTCGGTACCCGGCGTCCTGGAGCGACGAGGCCGGCCGCCGCGCGGTCGCAGAGCTGGCCGCATGCCTGGTCGCGTACAACGTGGACGCCGATGGGACCGTCACGCCGCGGTCGTGCTCGCGCGGCTTCGAGGCGCACTCGTTCGGCCAGAAGAAGCGGCCCTCCGGGTACGCGACGGCGCGCGTGGCACAGGTGCTCAGGCCGCTCGGGGTGATCGCGGAGGAGATCCGCGCCGTCGACGTGCTCGCGCTCGGCAGCTCGAAGGGGGGCACGGGCGTGCCGAGACCGCCCAGGGGATGGGCGGCCGCGGCCGGCTGACGGTCCGCGCCAGCCCGCTGGCAGGCCCAGGGCAGTAGCCGATGCAGTGGCCGGGTCCGGGGCCTAGTAGCGGAGCAGCGTCATGACCGCGCCGATCCGGTTGTACAGCCAGAGCCCCACGGGCAGCGTGACGATGATCACGCAGAGGAGCCACGCGGCGCTCGCGTAGATCGCCCCGAGCCACCACCCGACGAGGATGAACCACAGCCCGCGGACGATGAGCGGGAGCTGGGGGACGTTCGCGCCCGACACATACACCACGCCGTCGCGGACCTCCGTCACGTAGAGCCGGGTGCGGGGCCGGAGCGTGAGCACGACCGGCAGCCGGTTGAACAGCCAGAACCCGAGCGGCAGGCCGACGATCGTCAGGCACCAGAAGTACGCGACGGCCGATACGATCCCGCTGAGCCACCAGCCGACGAAGACGAACCAGATGGCTCGAACCACGAGCCCCGGCCCGGCCGGCGACCCGTACGCCACCGGAGCCTCGGGCGTGACGGTCAGCTGCGGATCCTCGTCGATCACTGGTCCTCCTGTGGGCCGCGCTCAGGCCCGGAAGGCGGCCTCGGTTCGTTCGGCGATCTCCCGTCCGATCGCGAGGCTCGCCGTCGCTGCGGGGGATGGGGCGTTCCGGACATGGACGACCCGGGGTCGCACCGTGAGGAGGAAGTCCTCGACGAGCGTGCCGTCGGCGGCGAGCGCCTGGGCCCGCACGCCCGACGGCCCGGGCTCGATGTCGTCCGGCCCGACATCCGGCAGGTAGCGCCGGATCGCCGCAAGGAACGACCGGGCGGACCAGTCCCGCCACATCTCGGCCGCGCCCGTCCGCCAGTAGCGGCGCGCCAGCCGGAGGAACCCGGGGAACGCGAGCGTCTCCGCGAGATCCCGGGGGTCAACGTCGCGGCGCCGGTACCCGGCCCGCGCGAACGCGAGGACGGCGTTGGGTCCAGCCCATACCTCGTCGTCGATCCGGCGCGTGAGGTGGACGCCGAGGAACGGGTACTGGGGATCCGGGACGGGGTACACGAGGCCGCGGACGAGCGCCGCCGCGCGCGGACCGAGGGTGTAGTAGTCGCCCCGGAAGGGGACGATGAGGACGCTGGGGTCGGGATCGGTCATGGCAGCGACGCGGTCCGACCAGAGCCCCGCGCACGTCACGACCCCCGACGCGCGGAGGGCGCCGCCGGTCGATCGGACGAGGACCTCGTCGCGCCCGGCGGCGATCGCGGTGACGTCGGCGCCGGTCCGGATCTCGCCGCCGCGCTCCCGCACCTCGTCGGCGAGCGCGAGGGCGAACGCACGCCAGTCGATGATCCCCGTCTCGGGCACGTGGAGCGCGCGCACGCCGCGGACGTGCGGCTCGATCTCGCGCATCTCGTCGGGCCCGAGGGTCCTCGCCCCCCCGACGCCGTTGGAGCGGGCACGCTCGACGATGGCGTCGAGACGCGGGACCTCGGCGGGCTCGGTGGCGACGATGAGCTCGCCGGTGAGCCGGTACGGCACGCCGCGAGCATCGGCGAAGGCGAGCGCGTCGCGCCGTCCCTCCGCGCAGAGCCGGGCCTTGAGCGAGCCGGGAGCGTAGGTGTTGGGCGAGTGGATGACGCCGCTGTTGCGTCCCGTCTGGTGGGTCGCGAGCTCGGACTCGCGCTCGAGGAGGAGGAGCCGGAGTCCCGGCCGCCGCTCGAGGAGCCGGTACGCCGTCGCGAGGCCGACGATGCCACCCCCGACGACGACGACGTCGGCCCGGACGTCGCTCACGACGGTCGACGACGCGCGGAGAGGTCGATGCTCATGGGGCGATCGTACCCGTCGAGTCGGGCTTCGACCGCGCCCCGGCGCACGAGAGGGCCACCCGCGCGCGGCACGCTCGGCCGTCTGCGGCGCAGAGCGTGTTCCGCGGGTACCATGCGGTGGCTCGCCCGTCCCCATCGAGGCCCCCTGTGATCCCATCCGTCGACGCGCGTTCCGTCGCGCCCGGCGCTGCCGGCACTCCATCCGACGTCGCGGCCGTCGCGACCGGCACGACCCCCACGGTCCCCGGCCGGCGCCCCGACGCACGGCTCGTCGCGGCCGTCGCGACCGGCACGACCCTCAACCCGATCAACTCCTCGATGATCGCGGTCGCGCTCGTCCCGATCGCCGCGGCGTTCGGGGCAGGGACGTCGACGTCGACGTGGCTCATCTCCGGGTTCTTCCTCGCGGCCGCCGTCGGGATGCCGCTCATGGGCCGGATCGCCGACCTGTTCGGGCCGAAGCGGACGTTCGTCAGCGGCCTCGTGCTCGTCGGGGTCTCGAGCGCGGTCGCCGTCGTGGCGCCGACCTTCGCCGTCCTCGTGCTCTGCCGCGTCGGCATGGCGTTCGGGACCTCGACCGCATACCCGTCCGGCCTCGCGATCTTTCGTGCCCGCGACCCGCACGGGACGGCGCCCGCGGGCGCGCTCGCGATCCTCGGCATCGCGTCGTCGGTCGTGGCGGCGCTCGGCCCGGTGCTCGGCGGCATCCTCGTCGGCACGACGGGGTGGCAGGGGATCTTCCTCATCAACGTCCCCGCCGTCGCGATCGGGCTCGTCATCGCGCTCCGGTGGCTGCCGCCGGACCCGCCCGCGCCCGCCGGGGCCCGGGTCCGGTCGCTCGGCGACGTGCGCTCGCTCCTCGACACCGTCGACGCGATCGGGGTCGTGCTCTTCGCCGTCCTCATCGTGGGGCTGCTCGCCTTCGTGCTCACCCTGCCGACCGGCCCGCAGCCGCTCCTGCTCGGCGCCGCCATCGTGAGCGGCGCGCTCTTCGTCATGCGCGAGCTGGCAGCGGCTACCCCGTTCGTCGACCTCCGGCTCCTCGCCCGCAACCGGGCGCTCATCTGGATCTACGCGCAGTTCGCGGGCGTCAACCTCGTCTTCTACGGCGTCTTCTTCGGGCTCCCCATCTGGCTCGAGGAGGTCCGCGGCTTCAGCGCCGCGGCCGCCGGGCCGCTCCTCCTCCCCCTCGCCGGCATCGGGATCCTCGCGACGCCGTTCGCGGCGCGGATCGTGTCCCGCCGCGGGCCCGGCCCGGCGATCGTCATCGGCTCCGTCGCCCTGCTCGCCGGCACGATCCTCCTGCTCGGCTTCAACGACTCGACGCCGGTCATCGTCATCGTGGCCGCCGGCGCGGTCCTCGGGATCCCGACGGCGTTCAACAACCTGGGCCTCCAGGCCGGTCTGTACGAGGCGACTCCGGCCGGCTTGATGGGCACCGCGAGCGGCCAGTTCCAGACGTTCCGCTACGTCGGGGCCATCGCCGCGTCGGCGATCATCGGGATCGGGTTCTCTCCCGTCCCGACGAGCGCGGGGCTCGACGAGCTCGCGGTCGTGTTCGTCGCCGTGAGCGCCGCGCTCGTCGTCGCGAGCATCGCGGGGGCACGCCTCACGCGACGGCGCGCCACGGTCGTCGAGACGATCGCGGGTGACGCGCCGCAGGCAGCGGATGGAGGCGCTGCGCTGCCGGCTGCTGAAGAGGCCGGCGCGCACGAGACCGCCTGAGCCGGAGGGCTACGGCGCGACGGCGACCGGCGTGCAATCGACCGACCCGGGCCCGATCGCGCACGTCGCCCATGGACCCTTCCCGGCCTCGAACCGCGTCCCGACGAAGACCCCGAGCTCGGCCGTCGGCCGGAAGAGCGACCAGCCGAACGTGAACGTGAGGACGCCCCGGGTCGGGGCGGGCACCGGGTCCACGCCCGGAGCGACCGGCTGTCCGTCGGGGCCGAGGAGCGGGCCGCCGGTCATCGGGTCTGTGAGCGGGCCGTACGTGGGGAGCGCGCCGCCCTGGTCGGCTCTGTCCAGCTGCGTCCCTCCGTCGCCGAGGATGAGCTGCGCGGGGCGCCCGGGGATCTGGACCGTCTCGAAGACGTGGATGTGGCCCGACCAGATGACGTCGAAGGGCCGGAGGAGCGGATCGAGGACGGCCTCCATCGTCAACCCGGTCCAGGTCGGCAGCTTCGATGGACCGCCGAACCGCTCCCATCCGTAGACGGGTGCATGCGTGAGGAGCCACCCGGTGGCGCCGGCCTTGCGAAGCAGGCCCGCCGCGCGGCGGCCCAGGTACGAGTAGACCTCGGCGTTCTGGACGGTCGTGTCGTTCTCGCTCGACGAATCGAGCATGACGAGGTCGATCGTGCCGAGCCTGGCCACCCACGTGGGCTGGGCGAGGCTCGCCGGGGGCCGCATCGGGTCGTAGATCGCCGGCGTGACGAGCTGGCAGGCCATCGACGGGCTCACGCCGGGCTCGATCAGGTGGAAGTAGCCGGTGCCGGCGCGCAGGCAGGTCTCGTGGTTGCCTCGTGCGAGCACCATGGGCGCTACCTGGAAGAGCGCCTGGGCGGGAGCGAACCAGTCGGCCTCCCAGCCGGCCCACGTGTCCTCGTTCGGGCTCCCGGGCGGGTTGACCGGCGGGCTCCCGGCGCACATCGACGCGTATGGCTCGATGGTGGGGCAATCCGACTCCCGGTAGAAGAAGTCGCCCGTGTCGACGATGAGGTCGGGCTTCGCCGCCGCGATCTCGCCGGCGATCTTCGCGAGCGGGAAGGCATCTGGGTCGTTGCAGTCCTGGACGTGGTACGTGGGCTCCGTCGCCGGCGGCGCCGGCGGGTTCACCCAGATCCGGCAGCCGGTGTCGCCGAAGACGGCGATCCGCCGGGGGGTGCCCGTCGGGAGGAGCGGGAGGCGCTTCCCGTCGACCGAGGCGCTCGCGAGCCCGATCGGCAGCGGCGCGCGGCACGCCGTGATCCCTTCGAAGCCGAGCGTCCCGTCCGGGACCGGGAGTGCCGTCATCGGGATGCGCCGGACCATCCCCTTCAGGGTCCGCGCGACGATGGTCGGGCAAGCGGCCCGCGGCGACTCGATGACGGCGCGTGCTACGAGCTGGCTCCGGCTCACGGAGCTCGGGGCCACGACGGTGAACGCGTACGAGACGCGGACGGCAGCCGCGGAGGGAGCGTACGCCGCGGTCGGCGACGACGAGCCTGCGACCGACGCCGTTGCGCCCCCGGGCGCGATCAGCGCGGGGATGAGCGCTCCGACGACGAACACGGCGGCGAGCACTGGCAGCCTGCGACGAGCCATCGGGGGACCTCCGGTCCAGCGTGACGACGGGTTGCGCGGACGCCCCGCGATCGGGACTACGGTACCCCGTCGCGCCACGACGCCGGCACGGTCGCCTGCGCGAGGGGCGCGGTCGGAGGTGCCGCGCGTCGACCGGCGGTATCCTCCGGGGCGACATGTCCTCCATCCACGCCTTCCTCGGCACCGCCACTCTCGTCGGTGACGGCGCGCGCGCTGTCACCGCGCTCCTCTTGCGGGTGACGGGCTGACCCGGGTGCCCGCGGCCCCGCCCGTGCGGGTCGCCGCGCTCATGCCGGTGGCCACGCTCGTGCTC
>JBAWVU010000017.1:0-18543 GCA_037147135.1 Chloroflexota bacterium | reverse complement strand
AGCCAGTCGTCCCACCAGTCGCGCGCTCGGAAGTCGTAGAGGTTGATGCTCTGCGCCAACGAGACGTCGGCCCGCGGGTCGGCCGACCCGCCCAACGCCGCGAGGACCCACGACGCGGAGAGGCCGATCCGCAGCGTCCCCGCCCGGGCAGCGTCGCGAACGACCGGGTCGTTCGCCATCCGCCACTGCAGGTGGAGCGCCCCGCTCCAGGGGCCGGGCCAGTAGCCGAGACGCGTCCGGCATTCCTCGGCACGCGGCCAGTCCCGGAGGGCGCGCTCAAGCGGGATGGTCCGCAGGTCCTGCCAGGTGATCGCGTTCGCCAGCGGCTGTCCGGTCCGCGCGTCCCACACGAAGTCGGTGTCACGCTGCGATGCGATCCCGCACGCGTCGAGGTCTCCCGGCCCGACCCCGGCGCGCTCGAGCGCCTCGGCGATCGCCCCGCGGACGCCGGCGGCGACGGCGAGCGGGTCCTGCTCCACGCGGCCCGGGGCGGGGAGGAGTCGCGCGAGGGAGCGGTAGCCATAGCCGCGGACGGCACCCTCGCCGTCGAGGACGAGCGCCCGGCTGCCGCTGGTTCCCTGGTCGATCCCGAGGACGAAGCCGGCCATCCGCTTCAGCCCGGCAGCAGGTCGGCGAGGCGTCGGAGGACGTAGGTCGGCACGATCGGCGAGGCGGCCACCATCGCGGCGCTCGTCGCCCCCGTCAGCGTGATCGCCGTCGCCATGCCGGCATCGAGGCCCATGCGGACGTCCGTCTCGAGTCGATCGCCGACGATGAGACACTCGGCCGGCGGCAGGTCGAGCATCCGCAGGACGGCATCGCTCGCGTGCCGGGAGGGCTTGCCCACGACCGCCTCGCACGCGACCCCGGTGCAGGCTTCGACGGCCGCGATGACCGGCCCGGCATCGGGCTGCCCGCCGCCCGGGACAGGGCAGTAGCGGTCTCCGTTGGTGGCGAAGAACCGTGCCCCTGCGCGGATCGCGTCGAAGGCGACCTGCAGCTTCGGGTAGGCGAAGGTCCGGTCGCAGCTGGCGATGACCGCATCGGTCCGGGCCGCGTCCGTGACGACCTCGAACCCGGCGCCCGCGAGCGCGCGCACGAGCGGCTCCTCGCCGATCACGAAGACGCGAGCGCCCGGCATGCGTTCCAGCAGGAAGTCGACCAGGACCTGCGTGCAGACGAGGACATCGTCGGCGGCCGTCGGCAGGCCGAGGCGCGTGAGCGTGCGTGCGCAGTCCTCGGGCGGGCGCGTCGAGTTGTTCGAGAAGAAGACCGTCCGGCTGCCCATGGCCCGCAGGCGCGTGATCGTCTCGCCGGCAGTAGGCAGGAGGTCGTCACCGAGGTAGACCGTCCCGTCGAGGTCGAAGACGTAGCCGCGGTAGAGGCGATCCGGCCGCCCCATCACCCGTCGACGCGCTGGAGGGTCCAGGACCACCGATAGGTCCCCGGGCCGACGAGGTACTCGGGCAGCGTGTCCGGCCCGCAGCTCGCGGTGCCGAGCCCCCGATGTGCCGCGTCGAGGTGGACGACCGCGCAGGGGCGAGGCACGAGCTCGCCGTGGTGGGTCGCCGCCGCGAGGTCCTCCGCCCGGAACCGGGAGGCGGACACCTGCCGCGGCACGTCGAGCGTGATCCGCAGCCCGCGGCCCGCCGCGTCGGCCAGGGCGATCCAGCGGACGTCGGCCCGCCCGCCGCTCTCCTGGGGTCGGACGTAGGGGACGTGGAGGTCGTCGAGCGACGATCGCCACCGCCCGACCTGGCCGGCCCGTCGCCGGTCGGGGTAGGTCTCGTGCGGTCCGCGCCCGAACCACTCCACCCGGTCCAGCCCCGCGACGATCTCGAGGACGGACCCCACCCGCGCCAGGTCGGGAAGCGCGTCGGGGATCACGGCCGTCTCCTCGATCCGGACCGCGCCGTCGCCGAGCGGCTGCACGACCATCTCGTGGGGTACCTCGATGCCGGATCCGGTCCGGTAGAGGCTTCGGACGACCGTCGCCCCGTCGACGACCTCCACGGCGACGAGCGATCGCTCCAGGCGCGCCACGCCCTGGGCCTCCCACTCGGCGGCGAGGCCGGGGATGCGGTCGTTGTCGGTCGGAGCACGCCAGAGGGCCAGGCGAGGCGGGGCGGCGAGGAGCTCGTGCACGAGCAGCCCGTCGCGGTCGATCGGCGCCGGCGTGACGGCCGTCGGCTCGGGACCGGGCGCCGTCGCCGGGCGAGCGGCCGCTTCGGCCACCGCGCCTGTCGTGGCCGAGGGGATCGCCAGCTGCGCCCAGCTCACCTCGTGGCCTGCGTCGGCCCACGACTCCGCGGCCGCGGTGACGAACCGGACGGTGAGCCACGCCTCCCCATCGCCCCGGGGGAGACCCGTCCACCCGGGCAGCGCGACGACGGCGCTCTCGCCCGGCCCCAGTGCCGGCAGGGGCAGCTCGGCCACGTGGACCGCGAGGCCGTCGACCGCCACCTCGACGTGCCCGCGGAGCCAGGCGAGGTCGCGGAAGTCCTGCCGGTTGTGGATCCAGATGCGACCCGCGCGGAGATCCTCGTCCGGGGCGCTCACCCGCACCGGACCGGCGAGCGCGTGGTGCTCCCAGAGGGCCGGCTTCGGCGTGCGGTCGGGGAACACGATCCCGTCGATGCAGAAGTTGCCGTCGTTGGGCTCGTCGCCGAAGTCGCCGCCGTACGCCCAGCGCGACGACCCATCGGGAAGCTGCTGGACGAGCCCGTGGTCCCACCACTCCCAGATGAAGCCGCCCTGCAGCCCCGGCGTATGCTCGATCGCGTCCCAGTACTCGGCGAGCGTCCCGTTGCTGTTCCCCATGGCGTGCGAGAACTCGCACATGATGAGCGGGTGGCGCTGGTGGCCCGACGTCGCGTGCCCCACGATCGCCCAGAGTGGTGGGTACATGGGGCAGGTGAGGTCGCTGAGGCGCTGGTCGCCGGCCCAGTCCCACCTGATCGCGCCCTCGTAGAGGAGGGGCCGCGACGGGTCGTAGTGTCGGAGCCACCCGGCCGCGGCTTCGTGGTTCGTCCCGTGGCCGGACTCGTTGCCCAGCGACCAGACGATCACCGATGGGTGGTTCTTGTCGCGCAGCGCCATCCGCGAGACGCGGCCCACCCATGCCCCGAGGTAGCGCGGGTCGTCGCACAGGCTGTCGATGAAGGCGTGCGATTCGATGTCCGCCTCGGCGACGACGTAGATGCCCAGCTCGTCGCACAGGTCGAGGAAGGCCGGATCGTTGGGGTAGTGCGAGGTCCGCACGGCATTGAAGCCGAAGCGCTTCATCGTCACCAGGTCTTCCCGCATCGACCGGGCGGAGATGACCCGGCCGGTCACGGGGTCGAAATCGTGGCGGTTCACGCCCCGGATGAAGACGCGCCGCCGGTTGACCAGGAGGTCGAGCCCGACGATCTCGACGCGCCGGAAGCCGATCCGGAGGACGACCTCCTCGACCGCCTCGCCGGCCGGCGAGCGGAGCGTCACGGTGAGCGGGTAGAGGACGGGCAGCTCCGCGGACCACGGCAGGACGCCGGTGACGTCCGCCCGGAGCGCTACCCGGCCCACGGAGTCGGGCGCCAGCTCCGCGTAGAGCCGGGGCCACAGGTCCGTGCGCTCCTCCTCGGTGAGCGGCAGCGATGCGATGCGGCGGTCGGCCAGCTCCCGTCGGTGGCGGCTGGGCCGCGGGCCCTCGTGGCGGCCGGTGTGGGGCACCGCCGTCGCGAGGACGCCCGTGAGCCCGTCGAGTCGGGCCTCGACGGTCCAGCCCGGCTCCGGCCGAACGCCGGCGAACGCGACCTCGGCCCGCACCTCGATCGATCCCGTCACGAGGTCCTCGGCCAGGGCGGGGATCGCCTGCACGTCGGCCAGGTGGACGGGATCCGTGGCGTACAGGAAGACCGAGCGGGTGATGCCGCCGTGCCACCACTGGTCCTGGTCCTCGACGTAGCTGGCATCCGACCACTTGACCACGGTGAGGCCGATCCGGTTCGATCCCGGCCGCACCACGTCGGTCACGTCGAACTCCGCGGCAAGGTGCGAGTCCTTGCTGATCCCCACCTCGCGCCCGTTGACGTGGGCGATGAGGACGCTCTCGGCCGCCCCGACGTGGAGCACGATCCGTCGTCCGGCCCAGCGCGCCGGCACGTCGACCGGGCGGTCGTAGAGCCCCGTCGGGTTCTCGACGGGGACCGTCGGGGGCAGGCCCGTGAACGGCATCCGGACGTTCGTGTAGTGGGGGACGTCGTCCCAGCCCAGCATCGTCCAGCAGCCGGGTACGTCGATCTCGCCCCAGGCGGGCGACGGATCGGCGTCGGGCCGAGGGAGCAGCTGGAAGCGCCACCGGCCGTCGAGGTCGACGCGATCGGCGTGGGGGACCGAATGCATCCGGAGCCGCCCGACGCCGGTGAGCTCGGGTGCTTCCCACGGCGCCGGGATCGGGTCGGCGATCATGGCCGAGCGGGGCGCGATCGGGTTGTCGTCCATCAAGAGCCGCCCCTCGAGATCGTCCAGGCAGGACGTGACCGGGTGCTGCGCCCACATCTCCACCGGGATCGGGGCCAGGAGAGGTGATTGTAGGTCCACGCCACCGGGAGCGTGGTCGGGAGCCCCACGTCGACGCCCCCCGACGGCCGGTCCCCGCGGCTCATCCGCGAACCATCGCCGCGCGGTCGGTCCTGCCGCGTACCATGGCGTCGGGCCGCAGGCCGAGGGCGGACGGTGCGAAGAGGAAGGGCATGACAGCTGCGACGACGACGCCCTCGGCCGGGATGCCCGCCGCCATCCCGTCCGCAGCACCCGCGAAGGGCGCTCTCGTCCTGCTCGCGCTCATCCTCGTGGCGGCCGTCGCGAACCTCAACCTCACGGTCGCGAACGTCGCCCTCCCCACGATCGGCGAGGCCTTCAACGCGTCCCAGGCGGCCCTCGACCTCGTCGCGGTGGGCTACTCGCTCGGTCTCGCCGCCTCCGTGCTCTGGCTCGGTGCCCTGGGCGACCGGTACGGGCGCAAGCTCATGCTCCTCCTCGGCGTCGCCCTCTCCATCCCCGCGTGCATCATGGCGGCCGCCGCGCCGACGATCGAGATCCTCGTCGTCGCTCGCGTCTTCGGTGGGCTATCGGCCGGCATGGCATACCCGACGACGCTCGCACTCATCGCCGCCCTCTGGTCCGGCCCCGCGCGGACGCGGTCGATCGCACTGTGGTCGGCGCTGGGTGGCGCGGCCTCGGTGCTCGGCACGCTCATCGCCGGGCTCCTGCTCGAGCGCTTCGCCTGGGGGTCGGTCTTCATCGTCACGCTTCCACTGGCCGCCGTCGCGTTCGTGCTCGCCTGGCTCCTGGTCCCGGCGGGCGTGAGCGAGACGACCGACCCGGTGGACAACCTCGGTGGGATCCTCTCCGCGGTGCTCGTGGGGGCGCTCATCCTCGCCATCAACTTCGCCCCGGTGCCGAACGCCGGCTTGATCGCCATCGGCCTCGCCGCGATCGCCGTCGCGGCGACGATCGCGTTCGTCATCCGCCAGCTGCGCGTGGCGAACCCGCTCTTCGACCTGAAGGTCGCGTCGCGGCGGATCTTCTGGGTGGCGGCGTGCGCGGGGATCGTCGTGTTCGGGTCGCTCATGGGCGCGATGTTCATCGGCCAGCAGTACCTGCAGAACGTGCTCGGCTACTCGACGCTGAACGCCGGGCTCTCCATCCTCCCGCTCGCTGTCACGATGATCGGCGTCGCGCCGGTGTCGGCGAAGCTCGTCGAGACGCGCGGCGCCCGCTTCGCGCTTCTCCTCGGATACGCGTTCGTCCTGCTCGGATTCCTCACGATGCTGCTGTTCTGGAAGGACGGCAGCCCGTACATCGTCGTGGGCCTGGGATACGCCTTCGTGGGCGCGGGCATCGGCTTCGCCGGCACGCCGGCGTCGCGGTCGCTCACGGGCTCCGTGCCGGTCGAGCGGGCCGGGATGGCGTCCGGGACCGCCGACCTCCAGCGGGACCTCGGTGGCGCCGTCCTCCAGTCGGCCTTCGGGGCGCTGCTCTGCGCCGGGTACGCGGCCGCGATGGCCACCGCGATCGCCGGGGCGCCCAACGCCTCCCAGATCACGGAGAGCGTCCAGAGCCAGCTGACGATGTCCTACGCGGGCGCGGCGTCGATCGCGAAGCAGTACCCGGAGTACGCGGCCGGGATCACCGAGGCGGCGAAGGTCTCCTTCCTCGAAGGCTCCCAGCTCGCGTACACCGCGGGGATCGTTGCGGTCCTTGCCGGCATGGCACTCGTCTTCTTCCTCTTCCCGAGGCGGGACCGGGAGCGCGCGCTGCTCGTGGGCTACCACGCGCAGGACGAGGCGACGCACGCGGCAGAGGCCTCGCGCACGGAGGCCGAGCTCACCGCCCCGGGCTGATCGGTCGGTCGCCCCCTACGCGGGCTGGAATCGGCGCGTCGCAAGCCCCCCTGCCACCCGGACCGCGACCGCGCAGCAGATCGCGAGCGCCGCGGCGCCCGCCATCCCCGCCCCGAGGCCGACGTACCCGGACATGAGCCCCATCAATGGCGGGTAGACGACGAGGCCGACGACACCTGCCGCCGTGAGGAGCCCGCTCACCTGGGCGGCCCGCCCCGGGTAGAGCCTGCCGCCGATCGCCATGATGAGCGGGTAGACGGGTCCCGAGGCGAACCCCGCGATCGCCAGGGAGACGATCGCGACCGCCCCGGCATGCGTGACGACGACGACCGCGATGGCCACCCCGCTGACGGCGGCGCACGTGGACGCGAGCACCACCGGGTCGAACCTGTCCGCGAATCGCACGGCCACGAGGCGGCCGAACGCAAGGCCCGCCCAGAACGCGCCGAGGGCGAGCGATGCCATTCCGAGCGACTCGTCCGCGAGGAACCCCACCATCCAGCTCGAGACGCCGAACTCGGACGAGACGTAGCAGCCGATGGCCACCGCGAGGGCCACGAGCGGGAGGCGGTGATCGAGACGGCCTGGGTCGCCCGTGCCGTGAGACGGGTGGCCGCGATGATCGGCCACGGACCCGCTGACCCGGATCGGCAGCACGAACCCGAGCGCGACGATCCCGGTCCCGGCGACCACGTACCTCCAGTCCGCGCCCGCGACGATGAGCCACGCGATGATCGGCGGGGCGAGCATCGCCCCCACGCCGAAGAACAGGTGCAGGCCGTTCAGCGGTCCGCCACCCCCGGCCGGGTACAGGTCCATGAAGAGGCCGTTCGTGCCCGCATCGATGGCGCCCGCCCCGGCTCCCGCGATCGCCACTCCGACGAGCAGGAGCGGCCACGTCGGCGCGAGGCCCTCGGTCATGAGGCCCGCCGCGATGAGGAGCGCGGCCGTCATGAGGATCGCCCGCCGCCCGAAACGCTCGTGGAGAAGGCCGGTCCCCAGCCCTCCGAACGCGTAGAACACGGCGCTGATGAAGTAGAGGAGCCCGAATCCCGCGTCCGTCTGCCCGAAGTCGCCCTTGACGACGCGGATGAGCGAGGGCAGGAGCAGGCTCATCCACCCGATGAGGACGAAGCTCGCGAACGACGTCGCAAGGACGCGCCGCTGGATGGCCGGCACCGCGCCCAGGTCCGTGCTCACCCGGCCCGACGGGTTCGGGTCGATCACTGGCAGCTCACCTTGAAGTGCGCCAGGTCCTCGAGCACGGTGATGAGCCCGGAATGATCGTAGTCCTCGCGCCCCGCGATCCGGGCCGCCTGCATCAGCTGCTCCACCTCCGCGGTCGCAGGCAGCACGACGCCGGTCTCCCGCGCCAGCTCGAGCGCGTTCCTCAGGTCCTTGAGGTGGAGCCGGATGCGGAACCCGGGCGCGAACTGGCCGTCGAGCATGTTCTCCCGGCGCATCTCGAGCACGCGTGTCGCGGCCAGGCCGCCCTGGAGGACCTCGACGATCCGCTCGGGGGCGACCCCCGCCTTCGAGCCGAGGACGAGCGCCTCGGCGACCGCCTCGATGACGACGGCGACCACGACCTGGTTGGCGAGCTTCACCACCTGGCCGGCACCCGCCGCCCCGCAGTGGACGATCGTCTTGCCCATGGCGCCCAGGATCGGCAGTGCCCTCTCGAAGGCCGGTGCGGATCCTCCGACCATGATCGAGAGCGTCCCGGCGATCGCCCCCTTGTCGCCACCGCTGACGGGAGCATCGAGCATCTCCGCACCGGCGCGCTGCGCCTCCGCGGTGAGCTCCCGCGACACCCGGGGCGCGATCGAGCTCATGTCGATGGCCAGCCAGCCCGGGCGAGCCGCCTCGAAGGCTCCGTCGGGGCCCGTGTACACGGCCTCGACTTCGGGTGAGTCCGGAAGCATGGTGATCAGGACGTCGCTCGCAGCCGCGACGTCTCGTGGCGAGCGACCGGCCGTCGCCCCGTCGTTGACGACCTCGTCGAGCGCCTCCCGGCGAACGTCGTACGCGACGACCTGGTACCCCGCCTTGAGAAGGTTGCGGGCCATCGGCTTGCCCATGATCCCCAGGCCGACGAACCCGAGAGTCGGCGAACCTTCGGAAGCCATCGACGGGCCCTCCTTCATGTGTCTCTGCCTCTTCGCCGCGAAGGGGCCTGGTGGGCCCGGACGGGCCGCGTGCTCGACGCATCGTCCGCGGGCGGTCCGGCGCTCGATGACCCCGAGGGGATCCTCGCCCACCCTGGCGCCATGGTAGAGGCCGAGCCGGAAGCCGTGTCCGGCGCCCGGGGGTCATCGCTGCGCGCCAAGGCCCTGGGTCGGGCAGGTCACCGGGGAGGAAGGTCCGTCGGCCATGCGCTCGCTCTCGGACACCACCCATGAGCACCACGACGGGATCGTCCCGCACGGGGCAGCGATCGAGGCGACGCTGTACGGGCAGCTCGGTGCGGCGCGCGTCCGGGATGGGCGCGGGGGTGCGTGGGGGTCGGGTGCGAGCATTCATCCGCTCACCGAGGCTAGCCGCATAACGCGCTCCAGGACGCGCCTCGGAGGAGGACGCGACCCGTGTGCGGACGCGCCTCGGATCAGCCCGCGACCCCGATCAGGGCGCCGCGATCCCCGCGTGGCTGAGAGCCGCCGCCATCGCCTCTGCCGCCTCCTCTGTCACCCCGTGGTTGACGGTGCGGACGTACAGCTCCTCCTCGGCGAGGTGGACCTTGAGAAGAGCGTACAGGCGGAACACGACGCGGCGGAGGGCCACGGACCGACCGACGTTGGGTCCGCCGGTCTCCACCTCGTGCCGGAGGCGCTCGAACTCGGCGACGAGCCGACGGATCTCCTCGTGCTCGTGTCGCATCGGGGTCATCGAATGGCGGTTCTGCAGCATCCGCTCGAGCTCGGGGTAGAGACCTCGCTCGGCGGCCTCCATGTGCGGGATGAGGAGCCCTGTGAGGAACACGCCCGTCTCGTCGAGGCGCGGGCGCAGCTCCTCGACCGGGGCCTTCCCGATCATGTCGCCGAGGGCGGGCAGCTCATCGACATGGCGGATGAGCCGTTCGTGGTGTTCGTGTGCCACGCGCGGCAGGTTCGATGGCATCGGAGACCTCCTCGGCGCTCGGCCGGCTTCCGGTGTCCGGCATCAGTGCCGGCTCACCCCTGCGGCCCGGCCGCCCGGGCCTGGTTCGATGGATCTGCGAGTGCGACGAAGAAGAGCGCGACCGGCCGGTAGACCACATGAGCGAGCTTCATGAACGGCGCGAGCAGGACGAGCTCCATCGCCACCGCGACGTGGAACAGGAAGACCCAGTAGCCCCACGCCGGCACCCCCGGCAGGTAGAGCGCGAGCTCGATCGCGAAGCCCGTCACTCCCGTGACCCAGACGAGGACGAGCAGCGTCCAGTCGGAGGCATCGGAACGGGTCACGGAACGGTTCGCCCGGCGGATCCGGTCGACGACCATCACGCTGCTTCCGTAGACCAGCATGAGGCCGGCGATGGTCCCGAGGAGGCGCACCGGGTACCAGATCGGCACCGGCGTCCCGGTCGCCTTGACGCCGATGACCTCGAGGCCGTAGTCGAGGGCGGTCGCGGCGAGGAGACCGAGGAAGCCCCACATGACGAGCGCATGGATGAGCCAGCGGCGCCGGTACAGGGGCACGACCGTCTCGGCCTCGCAGTCCTCGCGGAAGCGGGTCTGAGCGAGCGACTCGCGGCCGATCGAGCTCCACGCCGCCCGGGCGGATCGGGCGACGGCCGCCCGGTCGCCGAAGACCATCCGCGGGCCGACGCCCTCTCGATGCGCGATCCGACGAGTCATCCGGACGATGCCGGCGAGCCCGGCGAGGACGACGAGGACCATGACGACGATGCCGAGGTTGTGGATCAGCTCGGCCGGGATGAACTCGAAGAGCGCGAGGGACTCGCTGCTCTGGGGACCGCGGGCCGCGAACATGAAGAGGGCGAAGAAGGCGGCCAGCCCGAGCGCGACCGCCGTTCCGATGGCCGGCCAGAGGTACATGAGGCGGGCGAGGCCGGTGACGTCGTAGCTCGCGATCGCGAAGCGGCGGGCCGCCGCCATGAACTCGCCCGGGTCGGCCTCGGTGGGGCAGCTCTCGGAGCACTCGCCACAGTGGTAGCAGCTCCATAGCTCCTTGCTGGACACGAGCGCGTCCTTCATCCCGACCTGGGCGTAGCGGATCATCCGCCGCGGGAACGTCGCGTCGTTCTCGGACAGCGGGCAGATGGCGGTGCAGTTGCCGCAGCTGAAGCACGCGGTCATGTCGGTCGCGCCGAACTTTCGGATCTCGCCGTACAGGCCGAGATCGGCGGTCGTGGTCATGCCCGATCCTCCGCCTGGTAGCGGAAGTACCCGTCGCCATCGGAGCCCTTGATCTCGCTCAGCCATCCGTAGCGGCGCATGCCCATGACCCAGATCACGACCTCGTACGTGGGGGCGCCGATGGCCTCCGCGATCTCGGGGACGGTGCGCGGACCTTCCTTCAGCGCCTCGAGGATGGGGCCGTGCATGACCATCTCCTCGCGGACGATCTCCCGGACGTCCCGGTTCGTCGCGTTCATGCGGCCGCCACCTCCAGGAGGCTGTCGATCTGGGCCCGGATCTGTGCGTCGGTGTAGCCGCGGAGATCGATCGCGTCCTCCGGGCAGACCGGCACGCAGCCGCCACAACCCTTGCAGGTGTCCTCGCTGATGGCCGCGACGTCGCGGCCATCAGCGGACGTCATGGCGATCGCGTCGTAGGGGCACGAGGTGAGGCACTTCTCGCATGCAGTGCAGTCGGCGGTGATCACCTCGGCGACGAGCGGACTGAGCTCCGTGTAGCCCTTGCGCAGGACCGCCGCGCTCTGCGTCACTGCGGCCAGGCCGGACGCCACGCTCTCCGCGGAGCTCTTGGGTCCCTGGCAGGCGCCGGCGACGAGGACCCCGTCAACGACGGTCTCGACCGGGCGCAGCTTGGGGTGGATCTCGTTGAAGAAGCCGTCGCTGCCGAGCGGCAGCTTGAGCGTGCCGGTCAACTCCCGGTTGGAGCGCGCCACCATCCCGGTCACGAGGACGACGAGGTCGACCGGGATCGCGAGCTGCTCGCCGCCGGTCAGCTCGTCGCGGACGGTGACGACCAACCGGCCGTCCGTGCCCTGCGCGACCGCGGGTGGGGCGTCATCGGGGAAGCGCACGTAGACGGACCCCTGCTTGCGCGACTCCGTGTAGAGCGTCTCGTACTTGCCGTACGTCCGGATGTCCCGGTACAGGTGGAACTGCCGGACCGACGCGTCGAGGTGCGACGCCTGGATCGACGCGTGGACGGCGGCCGTGCAGCAGTAGCGCGAGCAGTACTCGTTGCCGCCTTCACCGGAGGGCCGGCGGCTCCCCACGCAGTAGACGTAGGCGATGCTGCGCACCGCCTTGCCGTGGTGCGCCAGGGGTCCCGGAGACGCGTCGAGCAGCTCCTTGAACTCCGCCAGCGTGAGCACGCCGGCCGTCCCGTAGCCGAACTCGCCGGCCGGGGGCTGGTACGGGTCGAAACCGGTCGAGACGATGATCGAGCCGACGAGGACGGAGATGGACTGGGAGCCGGGATCGCCCACGCGGATGTCGACGACGTAGTTGCCGAAGCTCCCGGACTTGCCCACGACCTCAGCGCTCGTGAGCACCGTGATCGCAGGGCGGCGCTTGATCTCGGAGATGAGCGAGTCGATCAGCTCCCGGCCGTTCCTGCCGTGTGGGTACATCTCGCCGAAACGGCCGACCCAGCCGCCGAGCGTGAGCTCGCGCTCCACGAGGACGACCGCGAGACCGATGTCCGCGAGGCCGATCGCGGCGCGGAGCCCGGACACCCCACCGCCGATGACGAGCGTCTTGGGCGTCGTCTCGACGACGAGCGGCTCCAGCGGGACCGTGAGGCGCGTCCGCGCGATGCCGGCCCGGACCAGCCCCGCGGCTTTGGCCGTGGCCGCCGCGGTGTCGTCCGTGTGGACCCAGGAGCACTGCTCGCGGACGTTGACCTGGGTGTACTCGTACGGGTTCAGGCCGCCCCGGGCCGCCACGCCGCGGAACGTGTACGTGTGGAGCTTCGGCGAGCACGAGGCCACGACGAGGCCGTCGAGGCCGAACTGCTCGATGTCCTCGAGGATCTCCTGCTGTCCGGCTTCCGAGCAGGCGAACATCGGCGACCGGGCGACGACGACGGCCTCTTCGCCGAGCGCGTCAGACGCCACCCGCTCCACATCGACGTAGTCGGAGATGTTGCCGCCGCAGTGGCAGATGTAGACCCCGACCCGCCGCTTCGCCTCCGGCCCGACGTCGTCCGGCCGCTCCTCCGCCGCCGGCCGGTCCGGCTCACCCTGCCCGAGGGCCTCGTCCGGTCGCGGCTCCCCGCTCATGCCGGCACCTCTACCTTCCCGAGGCGCGATCCCTCGAGGTGAGCCGCCACCTGCGCGGCCGTCGCGCCCGCCTGGAGGATCGATTCCGTGATGTCCCGGGCTGCCGATGCCGACCCGGCCACGTACACCCCGGGGATGCTCGTGACGCCTGGACTGATGTCCTCGTCGATCTCGGCGATGTACTTGAACTCGTCGAGCGCGAGGTCACCCTCCGGGAAGAGGGCGGTCGGCCTGTTGTTGGGCAGTACGCCCACCGCGAGGACCACGAGGTCGTACTCGGCGTCCACCAGGCGCCCGCCGTGCTCGATGTCCTCGTAGCGGAGGATGAGGTCGCCGTCGGGCTTCTCCGTGATCTTCGCGACGCGACCCTTGACGTAGTTCGCTCCCATCGAGCGGGCCTGCTCGTAGAACTCGTCGTACTTCTTGCCGGCCGCGCGGATATCCATGTAGTGGACGGTCACGTCGGCGAGCGGCAGCGAGCCCATGATCAGCTGGTTCTGCTTGATCGAGTACATGCAGCAGAACCGTGAGCAGAGCGGGTTACCCACGGTCTCGTCGCGAGACCCCGTGCAGAGGACGTACGCGATCCGCTCGGGGACCTTGCCGTCGCCAGGCCGAAGGATCGTGTTGAACGGCCGGGTCGGGGCGAGCAGGCGGTCCATCTGCATCGCCGTGATGACGTTCTTGAACGTCCCGTAGCCGTACTCGGGCTTGAGGTCCGCGGGGAAGAGGTCGAACCCGGTGGCCAGGACCACCGCCCCGACCTCGACTTCGAGCTCCTGGTCACGGGCGTGGAGGTCGATGCACTCGGGGACCGGGCACGCCTTCACGCACTCCTCGCATTCCGAGCACACGGCGCAGTCCATGCAGCGCGCGGCACCCTCGTGCGCCTCGGCCTCGGTCATGGGCGGCTCGATCTCGTCGAAGCTCTGCGGTGCCGGGTCGGACGCTCCCGGGGCCGGTTGCGCGGGCCGGACCGTCCAGGCCTTCTGCCGGGACAGGACGTCCGTCTTGCCCATGACGGGCAGCCGGTCGTCGAAGCCGGAGAGCGCGCCGCCCGTGAGCCAGCGGTCGATCATGTGCGCCGCGCGTCGGCCCTCGCCGACCGCGCGGGTGATGTCCGTGGGTCCCGTTACCACGTCGCCGGCGGCGAAGATGCCGCTCGCGCCGGTCTCGAGGGTCGTCCGGTCCACGTGGAGCGTGCCGCCGCGGTCGACTGGGAGGAGAGTGGAGAAGGACAACGTGTCCGGCGCCATCCCGATGGCCACGATGATGGACTCGCACGGGAGGGTGAAGTCGCTGCCGGGGATCGGCTCCGGGCGTCGCCGGCCGGACGCATCGGGGGCCCCGAGCGCCATCTTCGTGCACCGTAGGCCATCCAGATCGCCTGCCGTGCCGGAGGCGATCTCCGTCGGGGCCACGAGGAAGGCGAATCGCACGCCCTCGCGCTCCGCGTCGTCGATCTCGGGTCCATGCGCCGGCATCTCGTCGCGGGTGCGACGGTACGCCACGGTGACGCTCGCGGCGCCCAGGCGCCGGGCCGTGCGCGCGGCGTCCATCGCGACGTTGCCGCCGCCGACCACCACGACGCGCCGGCCCGTGAGGTCGGCGGCCCGGTCGAGCCGGACGTCGCGCAGGAAGTCGAGCCCGCCCAGCACGGACGGGTGGTCCTCGCCCGGGATGCCGAGGCTCGTGGACAGCTGTGTGCCGGTCGCCACGAGGACCGCGTCGTACCCGTCGCGCCGGAGCGCCTCGAGGTCGTCCACGCGGGTGTTCGTCGCGATCTCCACGCCGATGTCGGTGACGTTCTTCACGTCCTTGGCCACGACGTCCGTCGGGAGTCGGTACGCGGGGATCGCGAGGCGCAGGAAGCCGCCCGGCTCCGGTGCGGCCTCGAAGATCTTCACGCCGTAACCCTTGCGAGCGAGCTGCCACGCCGCTGTCAGGCCGGCCGGGCCCGATCCGACGATCGCGACGCGCCTGCCGTTCGGCGGGGCGACGGACACGCCGGGGCCGTCGTGACCCTCGTGGTGCAGGTCGTCCACGAATCGCTTGATCCGGCGGATCGGCAGCGTCCCTTCGAGGTCGCCGCGGGTGCACTCGCCTTCGCAAGGCGCGTAGCAGGCCCGTCCCAGCGTGCCGGCGAGCGGTGTCGCCTCGAGGACGAGCTGGAACGCCTCTTCGTACTCACCGCCGCGCGTGAGCGACACGTAGCCGTGGGCCTGGATCCCGGCCGGACAGGCGAACGAGCACGGCGAGCTGCCGTGGCGATCGATGACGGCCTTCTTCGGCACCGCCTGGGGGAAGGCGATGTACGCCGCGCGTCGCGGGATGAGGTCCGCGTTGAACTGGTCGGGGACGGCGACCGTGCAGGCCGTCTCGCACAGCGCGCAGCCGGTGCATGTCGTCTCGTCGACGTACCGGGCCTTGCGCCGGATCCGGGCCGTGAAGTGCCCGTCGTCGCGACGGTCGATGCCCTCGACCTCGGTGTAGGTGTAGGCGGTGATGTTCTCGTGATGGGTCGTCGCCGCCATCTTCGGCGTGGAGATGCAGCTGGCGCAGTCGAGGGTCGGGAAGACCTTGGAGAGGAGGATCATCTTCCCGCCGACGCTCGCGTCCTTCTCCACCACGAGGACCCTGTAGCCCATGTCGCCGAGCTTCAGGGCGGACTCCATGCCCCCGATGCCGCTGCCGACGACGAGCACGTCATAGTCCATGGGTCACCTCGCTCGTGGACGGCCCGAGCTCGGCCAGCGCCTTGGAGATCTGCGCGACGTGCTTCGCGAACGGCTCCGCGCAGACGGAGCAGATCGCCGCCATCCTCACCCGCTGCGGCGAGTACCCCGCGGCCTTGAGCATCTCCTGGGCCCGGCCCATGTTGTGGGACGCTCGCTCACCGCAATCCGGCAGGTAGGCGCATTCGTCCCCGTCGGAGGCGATGAACACGCCGTCGAACCCGCGCTGGATGGCGTGGAGGATCCAGGCGGGCTTGATCAGGCTCGTGCAGGGCAGCGCCATCACGCGCACCCCGGGGTTGTAGTGCAGGTGGGAGCTGCCGGCCAGGTCGATGCCGGGGTCCGAGATGTTGTTCGTCGAGAAGACCAGGATCGAAGGCTGGAACGCCTTCTCCGGTGCCTCGGACGGGGGCGCAGCGGGAGCGGTCATCGACGCGTGCTCCATGGGTCGGGCGTGGCCGGCGAGGGACGCCAGTGGCGCCTCGCCGGATCGTCCCGGCACGGGCTACTTCTGGCGGCGTACGAAGACCCGGTCGTAGCCTTCGGCCTCGATGACGCCGAGGAACTCGTTGCCGACCTTGGTCGACCAGGCGTTGATGTCCGTCTTGGTGACCGGGTCGGTCGACCAGATCTCGATGACGGAGCCGACCGGCACCGTCCCCATAGCCTTCCTAGCCTCGAGGAGCGGGCCCGGGCAGGCTGCACCGCGCGCGTCGACCACCTTCGCGGCGGTCATGGTCTCGAGCTCGGTCACGGTTGCGGTCATGGCGTGGTCTCTCCCTGTCCGATGTGCTAGTAGACGAGGCTGTTGGTCGCCGAGGTGATCTCAGCGATGAATCGACCCGCAGCCACGACCTCGGCGCCTTCGACGAGGTCGTCCGGGGCCATGAGGCCCCTGCTGTTCAGGCATGGCCCGCAGACAAGGAGCGTCCCGCCGAGCTCCCGGTAGTCGTCGAGAAGCTTCCTCAGGGGCGGGAACCCGGGGGCCTCGATGGTCTCGGCGATCCCGGTGCAGACGAGCTCGACGCCGTCGGCCTGGAAGCCCATGACGACCTGCACGTCTGAGGCCAGCGCGGCGCAGGCCATGACGAACGGGATCGTCGCGTGCTCCGGGTGCCCCGGGCCGTGGAGCACCATGAACACGAGCTTCTCCGGGTCGGACACGTGCGCCGCCTCATGCGGAAGCCCGTTCGCTCGATGCATCAGATGAAGAGGAGCTGGCCGCCCTCGGCGGACATGAGGAACGACGCGATGCCGCCCGATGAGTCCACCAGGGGGTCCATGCCGGTGACGTCGAGGCCGAGGACCTCGAGCGAGCCGGAGCAGGCGAGGATGGAGACCTCTCCGATCTCCTTGGCCTGGCGAAACGTCTCCAGCCATGGGATCGCTCCGACCCGCCCGACCGGCTCGTTGAAGCGCGGTCGCGCTGCGTCGTAGGCGAGGCCGTGATCGTTGTCGATCCGATCCGCGCGGAATGCGTCCAGGGCCCAGTACATGAGCAGGATGTTGACCGGACGACCCATCGCGGCGGCGCCGGCGGCGATCGTGCCGGCCGCGTGCAGCTTGTCGTCGGTGCCGGAGAAGAGGACGATCGAGAGGCTGTCGTTCATCGATACCGTGTCGTTCATGGATGACCCATCGGACCGGAGGAGATCGAAGGGCGGGGTGACTCGCTCGCGGCAGCCGCAAGGTCGCCGAGCCTTGACAGGCGCCGGACGAGCACCTCGCGCATGAGCGCGCAGGCACTGAGGATCTCGGGATCGCTCAGGCGATACCGCACCGTTCGTCCCTCCCGCTGGGGCTCGACGAGGCCGGCCGCCCGCATCGCCGCGAGGTGCTGTGATGTCGCCGACTGGCTGATCCGAAGGTCGCGCGCGAGGTCCGCGACCTCCCGCGCGTCGGTGGCCAGGGCGTGCACGATGCGCAGTCGGTGCGGGCTCGCGAGCGTCCTGAGCAACGAGGCCTGGATCGTGTCGATCTCGTCGGCGACGTTCAGCATCTTTCGCCTCTGGTCGTGGATCGCCGCCGATCGCGGGTCTGTCGACCGTCCGATCGTCGTGGGCCACCCACCTGGTCTGGCACCATATATGTGCTGGCTGAATATATGCCTACACCATATAGGTGAGCTGTGCCGGATGTCACGGCGCGATGGGCCGGATGGACCCCGGGCGGAGCGATGCGCGCGCGGGCGCGGCCCGACGCCTGGCGGGTCGCAGAAGTCGCCGGCTCGGACCCCCGCCGGCAGTAGCTCGCTGGCTGCGCGGGCGTCGACCTACCCGGTCGGTGGGGCGGGGCCGGCCTGCGCGGGGCGCGTCAGCGCCGCAGCCGCGGCCACGATCGCGGTCCCCGCGAGCCAGCCGGCGAGGACGTCGCTCGGGTAGTGGACGCCGAGGGCGATCCGCGACAGCCCGATGAGCGCGATGAGCGCGACGAGCGCCGCCACCACGACCCTGCGGGCGGGGAAGGGGAGCGGGCTCCGCCACGCGACGAGTGCGATGAGCCCGTATGTGACGGTGCTGTTGAGCGTGTGGCCCGACGGGAAGCTGTAGCCGGGGGCCGACACGAGCGGCTCGCCCGGGGGTCGTGGGCGGGCGATGACGAGCTTCACGATCTCCGTGCCGACCGCGGCGAGGATGAGCGCGGCCGCCACGACGATCGCCATGCGGACCTGTCCCACGACGAGGAGGCCCACGACGAGCACGATGCCGATCGGCACGAGGACGAGGCCGCCGGCGGCCGTGAGGAGCGTCCAGGCGTCCGTCGGGACGGGCAGGCCCGACACGAAGGAGGAGGCCGGCGCGTCAAGCCCGGTGTGCCCCTGGCCGTTGACGACGGCGCCCAGCAGCAGGAACGCGACCGCGCAAGCGACGGCCACGATGGCGGCGACGCCGACGCCGGCGGCGGGGTCGCCGCCGGGTCGCTCGGCATCCCCGACCTCGGCATCAGCAACCTCGACGACGTGCTGACCGACGTCCGCCGCATCACCGACGTGTCGTCGCTGCCGC
>JBAWVU010000016.1:0-18597 GCA_037147135.1 Chloroflexota bacterium | reverse complement strand
CGTCACGTCGCCGACCGTCGCCGCGCCGCCGGTGGGCGCCACGACGCCGTCCGGGGGCGGGCTGGGGGACGGCGTCGTGGCGCCCACCGGCGGCACGGTGACGGTCGGCGACGTGACGCTCGTCGTCCCCGGCGGAGCGGTCCTCCACGACACGCGGTTCGACATCACGAAGTCCGACGGCCCCGACCGCCTCGGCGTCGCCCCGCTCGCGGTCTTCGACATCGCCGCGACCGACCTCGGTGACTACTCGCCGATCGAGAGGTTCCTGGACCCCGTCCTGCTCGACATCAGGACCGACGGCCTCGACCTGGTGAACATCGACCCCAGGAGCCTCCAGATCGCGCGCCTCGGGCTCGGCGGCGAGTGGACGACGATCTCCACGAGCGTCCTCCCCGACCTCGTGCGCGCCTCCATCCGGGAGACCGGGGCGTACGGGGTCGTCGGGGAGGCGCTCGCGCCGACGTGGACGCTCTCGCTCGACTCTGATGCGCCCAGCGCCGGCCGGCACCGGGTCGATCCAGGCACCGAGGTTCGCATCACGCTCACGGCTCGCCCGGATCTCCCCGCGCGGCGTGCCACGCTCGTCGCCGGCGTCCCGGCCGACTGGACCCAGGTCGACCTCGCGGGCGGCACCTACGACGCCGGGGCCGGTGAGGTCTCATGGCCGCTCGAGTACGTCGGGGCGAATGAGATCGTCCGGCGGGTGATCATCCTGCGGGCGCCCGACCCGTCGCCGGACTCGGGCGACTTCGAATCGCTCGCGACCTTCACGGCCCGCCTCGAGCAGCCGCGGGCCGCCGTGACCTCCGTCGACCCCATCACCGTGCTCTCCGCGCCCCGCATCGTCATCGAGCACCGGGTGATGGCGACGGTCGACAGCGAGACCGGGGCGGTGACGTACGAGACCGAGGATGCCGAGCTCGTGAAGGAGCCGAAGTCGCGCGTCTTCCGCATCCGCTTCCGTGTCGAGAACCCGGACTCCGTGCCCTTGACGCTCGCGCCGCTCATCCAGTATCGCGACGCCACGGCGCCCGGCGTGTCCGTCGCGCCCGGCCTGGTCAGCTTCTCCGTTCCGCAGACCCCCGGGGCCTGGGTCACGCTGCCCGGCGCGGACGACGCCCAGGGAGAGGCGCAGTTCTACGCCGCGACGGAGGCGCGAGACTACACGGTCGAGGAGGACGCGATCGCGGACGGCGAGACCAGGACGCATGACACCGCGCCCGCCGGCGCGCCGGCCGGCGGCGCGTCACGGATCGCCGCGGAGGTCATCGCCCGCCCGTTCTCCGTCGGCGTCCGCTCGAAGGGGGCCAACCCGGCTCGGACGATCACGATCGCCCCCGACGGATGGACCGAGGTGGAGTTCAGCGTCCGCGCGACGATCTGGGCCGAGTACGACGGCACGTACGAGCTCCGGCTGACCGACGGCGGCGAACCGATCGACCCCTCAGTCGCCGCGACGGTGACGATCGAGCCGGACCCGGCTGCCGAGGTCTTCGCGGGCCAGGAGCCCCAGTACCGGCTCGCGCCTCCCGTCGCGACCATCACCCGACCCATCACCGGCCCTGCCGTCCCCACCGCGGTCGGCCCCAGCCTGCTGACGGGCGCCGGGGGGTCCGGCGCGTTCGCCCACGGCGACGCCTCGATGACGACCGACACGTGCGCGGCGTGCCACCGCACCCATACCCCCTCCGGGTCCTCCCTCGGGACGCTCCCGCTCCCGCAGAGCACCGCGTGCTTCGTCTGCCACAACGGCACCGGCGCGTCGTCGAACATCGCCGGGCAGTACTCCGGCGCGATCCCGAACGACCCTACGACCTCCTCCTACTACCAGCACCCGGCGAGCGCGGCGAACAGCGGCCACACGAACGCGAACCTCGAGGAATTCAAGGGGGTCGCGAACCGCCACACCGAGTGCGCCGACTGCCACAACCCGCACTCGCCCACGATGGCGACCGGGGACCCGAGCACGATGACCCCGAACGGCTGGACGGTCCCGGGAGCCCTCGGTGGCATCTCCGGGGTGGCGGTCACCAACGGCGCCGCGGGAACCTCGCCGACGTACGCGCTCGTGAACACGCCCCCGTCGAGCGACTCGGACACGGCGGAGTACCCGGCGACGACGCAGCCGATCACGTTCGAGTACCAGCTCTGCCTCAAGTGCCACTCCGGGTACACGACACTCCCGACCCAGGATCCGACGCATCCATCCCGCTGGGCGCTCGACAAGGGCGTCGAGCTGAACCCGACGAACGACTCCTATCACCCGGTGGAGGCGGCGGGCAGGAACACGTCCACATACATCGCGTGCAGCCTGTCGGGCACGTGCGCGGGCTACGTGGACCCCCCGAATGCCTATAGGCTGTGGACTCCGACGGCCACCGACACGATCCGCTGCACCCAGTGCCACGGATCCGGGGTGACGGCGGCGACGCCCGCCGGGGGCAGCCTCCAGGCGCACACGAACGTCAACCGCGGGATGCTGACCCAGCCCTACCGCGATCGCGAGCTCCACCTCTCCACGGAGAGGAGCTTCGTCGCATCCGAGTTCGCGCTCTGCTTCTCCTGCCACGCGGTCGCCCCGTTCGACACCGGGTCGACGAGCGGGCGGGCGGACACGGCATTCCGCGTGCACTCGATCCACCTCGGCTACTTCCGTGGCAGCGGCTCCGCCGTCACGAACATAGACGAGCCCGGAGCCGGTGCCGGCACGGCGATCTGCTCCGAGTGCCACTTCCGGACGCACTCGACGGCGCTCAAGTACGGGCTCACCGACCGCACGCAGACCGGTGCCGACGCGGGCCTCGTGAACTTCGCGCCGAATGTCGGCCCGGCGCCGGTGGACGCAGACCACCTCGGCACGCTCAAGCTGGAGTGGCTTCGGACCACTGCCGCGGACCAGCCCACCGGCAGCGGCAGCTGCACGCTGACGTGCCACGGCTACCAGCACCGCACCAAGACGTACTGAGGAGCCGACGGCGCGGACCTGGGAGCGGGGCAGGGCGGCCCGGGGCCGGCACTCCATCGCCGCTCCCCCATCCGGTCGATACAGGCCGGCCTGTACCCCCGGCCGCCGGACCTGGACCTCCGCACTCACCTCGTCTACCCGAAACGTGCCCCCCGACGGATGGTTCGCGGACGCTCTCGAATCGACAATCCGTCCATCAGGTCGAGCGCCCACGCGGAGTCCTGTCCGCGAAGCGGCAAGGAGAGACAGATGGACCGCACTGAGCACGTGTCGCGGACCGGTCGGCGCCGGTCGCTCGGGCGCGGCGTCGTGGGCCGGAGCGGACGATGACCGCCTTCACGTCCGCCGCCTCGACCGGCCCCGGGCTCGAGCGCGAGCTCCTCGCCCGCCTGGGGCTCACGGCGCGCGCGAACGCGCTCGAGATCCAGACAGCGCACGACGACCTCGTCGAGTACCTCGAGCGCGCCCCGAGCGACCTCCGGGCCTGGGCCCGGCGCGAGATCGAGTACGTCGACGAGGCGTACGCCCTGCTCTCCGACCCCACCGCGGACCTCGCGGCGATCGCCGCGAGCCGGGCACCGGCCACCGCCGCGGCGACCCCGGCTACCGCGAAGCCCTTCACCGCCGGGATGGCCCCCGTCGCCGACGACGACTACGTCGAGGAACTCGACCCAGACGCCGGCCGGACGCGCAGGGCCCGTCGGGCCCCGGCCACAGCGGGCTCGTCCAGCCTCTCCCCGGCCCAGCCCGCGGCGAGCCGAAACGGCCTGATCACCCGACTCGCGATCGTCGGCGTCGCCATCGTCGGCATCGCCGCTGTCGTGGTCGTCGGGTTCAACTTCGGCGGCGGCGGCGGCGGCGTCCCCGGCATCGACGGCACGCCAGCGCCCGAGTCCTCCGTGGGCGCGCAGGCGGACCCGGCTCAGGTCGCAGCGCTCATGAAGAAGATCTCCGAGAACCCCAACGACGTGGCGACGCTCCAGCAGCTCGGCGACCTCTACTTCCAGACCGGTGACTACGAGACCGCAGGCGGCTGGATGGAGAAGATCCTCGCGGTCGAGCCCGCGAACGTCACCGCCCGCCTCGCGCTCGGCGCGGCCCTCTTCAACTCCGGTAAGGCGACCGAGGCCGAGACGCAGTGGCGGCAGGTCCTCGCCGTCGACCCGAAGAACGTCGAGGCGCACTACGACCTGGGCTTCATGTACCTGGCCCAGGAGCCGCCGGACACCGCGAAGGTCAGGGCGGAGTGGAACGAGGTCATCGCGATCGCCCCCGACTCCGACATCGCGAAGACCGTGGCGACGCACCTGCAATCGCTCGACGCGAGCCCCTCCCCGGGCGCGTCCGCCGGCGCGAGCCCGGCCGCATCCGGACCCCCTGCGCCTTCCGGCTCGGCAGCGCCCATCGCCTCTGCGAGCCCCTCCGCCGCCGCGTCCCCTGCGGCGTCGGCAGCGCCGTCCGCCGCAGCCAGCCCGGCCGCAGCCACCCCAGCCGCCGCCACCCCGACGCCCGTCGGGTCGCCCGCGCCGTGACCGCCGGCGCCGGGATCGGCCTTCTCGTCGCGTTCGCCGCCGGCATCGCGTCGTTCGCGTCGCCGTGCTGCCTCCCGCTCGTCCCGGCCTATGTCGGGTACATGGTGGGTACGGACGCCGGGACCAACGCCGCCGCGAACGCCCGGCGCTGGATGGCGTTCCGCCAGGCCCTCGCCTTCGTCCTCGGCTTCAGCGTCGTGTTCGTCGGGCTCTGGGCCTCGGTCGGCCTCGTGGGCTACGTGCTCCGCGACTACGTCGGCATCCTCCGCCAGGTCGGCGGGGCGATCCTCATCTTCATGGGCCTCCACGTCGCCGGCGTCATCAACATCGCGGCGCTCTGGCGCGACGTCCGGCTGCCCATCGGCCCGGGCGGGTCCGCGAGCTTCGGCGCACCTGCCCCGACGATGCCCAGCTACGGACGCTCGGCGTTCCTCGGCGTCGTCTTCGCCGCCGGCTGGACACCCTGCATCGGCCCGATCCTCGGCGGCATCCTCGGCCTCGCCACTGTCAGTGCGAGCGTCGCCGAGGGGACGCTCCTCCTCGTCGCGTTCGCCGCGGGTCTCGCCATCCCGTTCATCCTCGTCGCGGTGGGCGCCACCGCCGTGAGCCGCCGCCTCGGCTGGCTCAGACGCCACGATCGCGCCGTGTCCGCCGTGACCGGTGGGCTCCTCATCGTCGTGGGGCTCCTCATGATCACGAACACGTTCGGGCGCCTGTCCGGCCTGCTGTCCCCGCTCGGTGCCTGAGGGAGAATCCAGATGAGCGACACCATGAGAAGTCCCGCCCTCGAGCGTTCCGCCGGACGCGAGCACGAAGTGCAGGGCGGCGGGCTCCTCTCCCCGGGCGAGATCCTCGAGCGCGTCTGGCACCTCTTCATCTCGATGAAGTTCGGGCTGTTCCTCATCCTCCTGCTCGCGATCATGGCGCTCGTCGGAGCGCTCATCGTCCAGGCACCGGCCGGCATGGCGAGCGACCCGGAGACCTACGCCGTCTGGCTCGACGGTGTCCGCCCCAAGTACGGCGGCTGGACCGGCCTCCTCGACACGATCGGCGCCTTCGGGGTCTTCAGCTCGCTCTGGTTCAAGGGGGTCGTCGTCCTCCTCGTCACGAGCGTCGTCGCGTGCTCGGTCAACCGCGCCCCGCGCCTCTGGAAGCAGACGGTCCACCCCCGGACGAGCATGGGTCCCGCGTTCTACGACCACGCGCCGTACCACGGCGACGCCGAGGTCCCCGCGGAGTCCGATGCGGCGGTCGCCGAGCTCACCAAGGAGCTCAAGGCGCGCCACTACCGGACCATCGTCACCGAGGACGCCGGCGCGGTGAGCGTCTACGCCGACCGGTTCCGCTGGGCCCCGTTCGGGACGGTCATCGCGCATCTCTCCATCGTCGTGGTGCTCGCGGGCGTGGTCATAGGCTCGCAGTTCGGCTACCGCGACGAGGCGTTCACCGTCCCGGTCGGATCGACGGTCCCGGTCGCGAACGGCGGCGGGATCTCCGTCGAGGCCATCTCGTTCAGCGATTCGTACGACACGACCACCGGCGCCCCGTCCGACTACGCGAGCGACGTCGCGATCTGGAAGGACGGCCAGCGCGTCGCGCAGCAGACCATCCGGGTGAACGAGCCGCTCCGCTATGGCGACCTCACGTTCTACCAGTCGTTCTTCGGGCCGGCCGCCGTCCTCAGGGTCGCGACCCCGGACGGGACGGTCCTCTCCGACAGCGGGGTGGCGCTCGCGTGGGGCTCGCAGAACGACAATCGCCGCGTCGGCCAGCTCGACCTCCCCGACCAGGGCCTCACGGTCCTCGTCGTCGGAGCCGCATCGGGCGCGGACGACCCGCAGATCCGGCCCGGCCAGATGCAGATCGAGGTCTACAAGGCCGCGGACACGTCGACCCCGGTCGGGATACAGGTCGTGGACCAGGGCAAGCCCGTCCGGATCGGCGGCCTCGACTACACGTTCGAGCGTGAGCGCCAGTACACCGGCCTCATCGTCGCGAGCGACCCGGGGACGATCTTCGTCTGGCTCGGAGCGGCGCTCCTCGTCGGCGGGATGTTCCTCGTCTTCTTCTTCCCCAATCGTCGGATCTGGGCGCGGGTCGCGCGCGGGACGGCGGACACCACGATCCGAGTCGGCGCGATCGCCCGGCACGATGCCAGCTTCGCCGCCGACTTCAAGAAGCTTGTCGATGACACGCAACGCGCCCTCGGCGGGCGCGCGGCATCCTGAAGGAAGGGCAGGACGCATGTACAAGATGTCGGAATACGCATTCATCGCCGGCCTGCTGTCGAACGGCCTGGCGCTCATCGCCTACCTGGTCTACGGGGTCGCGGCGGTGCGCGTGTCGCGCGCCCGCGGGGCGCTGGCCAGCGCGGGCGGCCCCGGCGCGATGGCGACCATCGAGATGGGCCGCGGGGCGGCCACGGCGGGCATGTACGGCACGCTCCTCGCGTGGCTCACGTTCGCGTTCCTCACCGCATCGCTCGTCTTCCGGACGATCGCGACCGGTCACGGCCCCTTCGCGAACATGTACGAGTTCAGCGTCGCGTTCGCCTGGGGCATCCTCATCACGTACCTGTACTTCGAGCGGAAGTACCACCAGAAGGTCCTCGGGGTCGTCGCGCTCCCGATATCGCTCGCGATGCTCCTCTACGCGACGACTATCCCGTCCACGCTCGACCCGCTCGTCCCGGCCCTCCAGAACAACCTGCTCCTCTCGGTCCACGTCGCGGTCGCGATCGTCGCGTACGGGACGTTCACCGTCGCGTTCGGCGCGGCGGTCCTCCACCTGATCCAGCCGGACGAGGGCCGCCGCGGCCTCCCGAGCCCCGAGCTGCTCGACGAGATCGGGTACAAGGCCGTGGTCGTCGGGTTCCCGTTCCTCACGCTGACGATCGTCCTCGGCGCGGTCTGGGCCGACGTCGCGTGGGGACGGTACTGGGGCTGGGACCCCAAGGAGACGGCGTCGCTCGTCACCTGGCTCATCTACGGCGCCTACCTGCACGCGCGCGTCGTCCGCGGCTGGCGCGGGCGGAAGGCCGCGTGGCTCCTCATCATCGGCTTCGCCGCCACGCTCCTCACCTACTTCGGAAACCTCTTCTTCGGCGGGCTCCACAGCTACTCGGGGCTCAACGACAACTGACCATCGACCCCCGGTCCGGCCGCCCGTCGCGCAGGCACCACGACGAGCGGCCGGACCAAACAGACGCCGCGGCTCGCGTGACCCCGGAGGTCGGACATGGAAGCGAAGACGACAGGAACAGGCACCGTCAGCCGGCAGGGCCGCATCGGCACGCTCGTGATCATGGCCGCGGTCGCGGCGCTCATCCTCGGCGTCGTCTACGTCACGAACCAGCCCAAGGGCGGCACGGCGGACGGCGTCACGCAGGTGACCCTCACCGGCGCCGCGGGTGAGGCCCCTGTCGTCGGGAAGCCGGCCCCGGACCTGGCGCTCGTCACCGCCGACGGCACGACGATGAAGCTCAGCGACCTGCGCGGGCACCCCGTCTGGCTGACGTTCGGCGCGAGCTGGTGCCAGCCGTGCCGCGCGGAGAACCCGGACATCCAGGCGACGTTCGCCGAGCACCAGGGCACCGGCCTCGAGGTCGTCCAGGTCTACCTCTCGGAGGACCCGGCCACCGTCACGGAGTACGCAGACCGCGTCGGGCTCAAGTACACGCTCGTCCCCGACCCGGACACGGAGCTCGCGTCCGCGTACCGGACGCTCGGCATCCCGACGCACTTCTTCATCGGCGCCGATGGCGTCCTGAAGTCGATGAAGATCGGGAGCCTCGACCCGACGTCGATGGCCGCCGCGCTCTCCGCGATCGGCGGATGACCGGCCCCGAGGAGACCGCTCCGGCTGTCATCGCAGAGGCTCCACGGCGCGGCGGCCTCCGCGGGGTCCTGGAGCGGGCCCTCGGGTCCGTCAGGCGTGGCATCCCCCACCCGCCGCTCAAGAGCAAGCGCGGCCTCTTCATCGGTGCCGTCCTCGTCGCGGGCTTCGGCGTGGTGATCGCCGTCGGCGGTGTCGTGGCGGTCCAGTGGACGGAGACCGCCGACTTCTGCGGCCGGTGCCACACGATGGGCCCGGAGCTCAAGGCGTACGAGATGTCGCCCCACCGCGAGGTGAGCTGCGCAGAGTGCCATGTCGAGCCCGGTCTCTCGGGCTGGGTGAAGGCGAAGATCAACGGGACGCGGCAGCTCGTCGAGGTCATGCTCGGCACGTTCCCGAAGCCGATCCTCGCCCCCGACCACGCAGAGCTCCCGTCGACGCAGGACACGTGCGTGAGGTGCCACGATGTCGCGGCGCTCATCCGCAACGGCGGACCGGTGCGACTGCAACTCCAGAGCCGCTACCGGAAAGACGAGCCCAACACGCGCGACACCGTCGCGCTCGTCCTCCGGCCGGCCGGGTTCGGCGGCGACACCGGGACGCGCGGCGTCCACTGGCACATCGAGTCGGACGTCGAATACCTCAGCGCCGACCCGCGAGCGCAGACGATCGACTTCGTCGAGGTGACGACGCCCGACGGCACGAAGGAGCAGTACATCGCCACGTCCGAGGTGAGCGTCTCCACGGACGTCCAGCCGGACATCGACCAGCTCCTTGCCGGCGAGTCGCTGCGGCGGGTCGACTGCATCACGTGCCACAACCGCGTCGGGCACGGGATCCCCGGTGTCGACCAGGCGATCGACGACGGCATCGACGCGAACCACATCAGCCAATCGCTCCCCTACGTCAAGCGGGAGGCGAGCGCGATCCTCAAGACCGAGTTCGCGTCGGTCGAGGACGCGAACCTCGCGATCGACGGGATCCGCGGCTTCTACGAGGCCCAGTACCCGCTCGTCGCGCGGGCCGAAGCCGCCAAGATCGATCGGGCGGTCGCGGACCTCAAGCTCACGTACCGTCTCATCGCCACGCCCGAGATGCGCGTGACCGCCGCGACCTACCCGAACAACCTCGGGCACCAGACGGCCCCCGGCTGCTTCCGCTGCCACGACGGCGCGCACTACCGGGTCGTGGACGGAGCCCTCACCGACGAGACGATCCCGGCGACATGCGCGACGTGCCACACGTTCCCGCAGATCGGCTCGACCGAATCGGGCGTCATGATCGGCCAGCGACCCGAGACGCACGCCGAGGCGCTCTGGGTCTTCAACCACCGGACGGAGGTCGCGTCGGCGGACCCGACCGGCACGACGTGCGGCGCATGCCACACCAAGACGTACTGCGAGAACTGCCACAGCACGCCGGTCGCAAAGGTCTCGCACGCAGACATGATGACCAACCACGGGCAGGTCTCGCGGGACGTCGGCGTCCAGGCGTGCGCCTACTGCCACCAGCCGGCCTACTGCGCGCAGTGCCACGCGGACAAGGTGATGCCCGATCCATACGGGCAGGACTCCGCGCAGAGCGGGCTCCAGCCGTTGCTCGCGCCCTCGGCGGTGCCGTAGAAGATCGGTAGCAGGCGGACTGGCGGACTGGCGGACAGGCGGGCATACGGGCACCGTCAGCCTGCAAGGTCCGCGCCGTACACTCGTGGGTGGACCGGGCCGCGCGGCTCTCCGATGCGCACGCCGGCCATGCGGGTGGAGGAAGCCGTGGCGCTCTGGAGGCGAGTCGGGCGGTCGTCTTCCTCGTCGTCGCCGGCCGACGCATCGGGGCCGCCGTTGACGACCTCGGCGGACGCCGAGACCCGTGAGGGGCCCGCCCTTCCGCCGGACGATGGAGCGCCCGGCGTGCAGGATGGCGCCGCCACGGACGCGAGCGACGACCTTGCCGGCGACACCGCTGCCGCGGTGGCCGGCGTACTCGCCCTCGGCGTCGTGGTCCCGACGGACGCGGACATCGTCGAGATCCTCGGCACCGGCGTGAGGCTGCGGGGATTCATGCGGTCATCCGCCTACGGGCGCTTCTCGGATCACGTGAACTTCTCGCAGTCGGGGATCCACCTCTACGAGGCCTCGATGGTGGACCGGGCCGGCCACACGCACTCGATCATCTCCGAGGACCTCATCGTCACGAAGCGCGCCATCGCCGTGCTCGCCGAGCTCCGGACCCGGCGCACGAGCAACCCGGGTTCGGTCGTCCCCAAGGTCGCGCGCGAGATCGTCGCGATCACCCCGGGCTTCGTCATCACCGGGCGGGTCCACCTCGCGCCGGAGGCGGCCGCGCTCGTCTTCCTCGAATCCGATGACCCGCCGTTCGTTCCGATGACGAACGTCGAGGTCCGCTCGAGGCTCGGCGACGGGGTGCGCGTCCGCTACGCCTTCGCCCTCCTCAACCGCGACCAGGTCGCGGGGATCGGGCAGCGACCCATGGGAGCGATCGGCCGCCGGAAGGGAACGCGCTGGGACACGTCGCTCGACGACCCGGGCCACTGACCCGGGCCGGCGCCAGAGGTCGTGCGCGTGGAGCCGCGCACAGAGCGAAGGGCGGCGCCGGCCGGAGCCGGCACCGCCCTTCGCGGCGCAGAGGTGCGACCCGCCGGGCGCTACTCGATCGTATAGGTCACGTTGACCGAGACCGTCACGTCGTTCGTCCCCACCTGGATGGGCGTCGCGACCGAGTCCTTGGCCGCGGCGCCGGCGTAGTAGATCGGCATCGGCGTGGGGGCGTAGGTCTCGACGATGGTGGCCACGCCGATGATCCGGACGCCGGCCTCGCTCGCGAGCGCATCCGCGCGCCGCTTCGCGTCGACCATCGCTGCCTTCCGCGCCAGGTCCTCGGCTGCCTGCGGGTCCTCGACCCGGAAGGTCACGCCGTCGACGGTGTTCGCGCCGGCCGTGATCGCGCCGTCGATGACCGCGGCGATCTTCGAGAGGTCGCGGACCGTGACCGAGATGCTGTTGACGAACTGGTAGCCGATGAGCTTCTGGCCCCCGGACTGCGGGTAGTCGTAGACGGGCGACAGCGAGACGGCCGTGGTCTGGATGTCACGCTCGGCGATCCCGGCCGCCTTCACCGCGACGAGGACGGCGTTCATCGCCGTCGCCGCGGCCGCCTGGGCCTCCTTGACCGTCGGCTTCTGCACCGAGACGCCGAGCCGCACGTCCGCGACGTCCGGCGTCACGGCGACCGTGCCCGTCCCCGTCACGGCGATCGTGTGCTCCGCGGTCGTGCTCTCGGCACGGACTGGCGCCGCTCCCCGGGCCGGGGCGAACGCGGTGGCGACGAAGAGCCCGGCGAGCGCGCCGGCGGCGATGAGCCCGAGGCGCGTGCCGGGTCGGACGAGGGAGGTGATCTGGGTCATCGGGTCGCTCCTGCTGTGATGGGCGCGAGGCCGCTCCGGGACATCGCCAGCTTCTGACGCCGGCGGGCGCCCTGCGGTTCCCGGGGCGCGTCGCTCCGGCCGCGCCGGTCCGCGGTGCCGGTCAGCCGGGCTTGACAGGGGCACGCTCACCGGCGACCGGGGCACGCTCACCGGCGACCGGGGCACGCTCACCGGCGACCGGCTCTGCCGCCGGTCGGGCAGGCCGGCGCGGACCCCGAGTCAGAGGTCGAGTGGGTCGGCCTTCTCCGGGTCCATGCCGAGCTCGCGGATCGCGTCCGCGACGCGCGTGCCCTCGATGGCCCCGGTCGTCGCGAGCGCGCCGAGAGCCCCGACCGCGATCGCGGGCGGGTCGATCTCGAAGAGCGCACGGAGCGACTCCCGCGTGTCGCTCCGACCGAACCCGTCGGTCCCGAGCGGGACGAACGGCGCCGGGACCCACCGCGCCACCTGGTCCGGCACGGCCTTGAGCCAGTCGGTGGCGGCGATGATGGGGCCGCCGTCCGGGCCGAGGACCTGCGAGACGTACGGGACGCGCGGCGTCTCCATCGGGTGGAGGCGGTTCCACCGCTCGGCACGGATCGCGTCGCGGCGGAGCAGCTGGAACGACGGCGCGCTGTAGACCTCGGCCGCGACCCCGAACCGCTCGGCGAGCAGCTCCCGCGCCGCGATGACCTGCTGGAGGATCGAGCCTGAGCCCACGAGACGGACACGGAGCGCGGACCCGCCGAGGTCGGGCGCCGGGCGCAGGAGGTAGATCCCGCGGAGGATCCCCTCGTCGGCGCCGTCCGGCCTGGCCGGCATCGCGTAGTTCTCGTTGTAGAGCGTGACGTAGTAGTAGACGTCCTCGCCCTCCACGTACATCCGGCGGATCCCGTCCCGGACGATAGCCGCGAGCTCGTACGCGTACGCGGGGTCGTACGCGCGGATGCTCGGGATCGTGGATGCGAGCAGGTGCGACTGCCCGTCGTCGTGCTGGAGGCCCTCGCCCGCGAGGGTCGTCCGGCCGGCGGTCGCCCCCATGAGGAAGCCACGCCCGCGCGCGTCGCCGAACGCCCATGCCTGGTCGCCGGTCCGCTGGAAGCCGAACATCGAGTAGAAGATGTAGAAGGGGACCATCGCGACGCCGTGCGTCGCGTACGCGGTCCCGGCCGCCTGGAGCGAGGCCATCGACCCGGCCTCGTTGATCCCCTCCTCCAGGACCTGCCCGTCGACGGCCTCCCGGTACGAGAGGACGAGATCGGAGTCGACCGGCTCGTACCGCTGCCCGAGGGCGGCGTAGATGCCCACCTCCTTGAACAGCGGATCCATCCCGAAGGTCCGGGCCTCGTCGGGGATGATCGGGACGATCCGGCGCCCGATGCCCTTGTCGCGGATGAGGCTGCGAAGGAGCTTCGCGAACGCCATCGTCGTCGACACCGGGGTCGCGCTGCCGTCGGCGAACTCCGCGTCGACCCCCGGTGCGGGCTCGGCGAGCGGCTGGTTGCGGACGACGCGCCTGGGGAGCGGCCCCCCGAGCGCTCGCCGCCGCTCCGCGATATACCGGACCTCGTCGGAGTCGGGCCCCGGGTGGAAGTACGGGGCGTCCTTGAGCTTCGAGTCCGGGATCGGCAGCTCGAGCCGGTCGCGGAAGACCCGGAGCTCGGCCTCCGAGAGCTTCTTCACCTGGTGCGTGACGTTGCGGCCCTCGGCACCCGGGCCGAGCGCCCAGCCCTTGATCGTCTTCGCGAGGATGACGGTGGGCGCCCCGCGGTATTCGGTCGCGGCGAGGTACGCGGCGTAGAGCTTGCGGTGGTCGTGGCCGCCCCGCCGCAGCCGCTTGATGTCCTCGTCGGAGAGGTGCTCGACGAGCGCGCGCAGGCGCCGGTCCGGCCCGAAGAAGCGCTCACGGACGTATGCCGGGCCGGAGACCGAGTACTTCTGGAACTCGCCGTCGAGCGTCTCGTTCATCCTGTCGACGAGGACGCCGTCGACGTCGCGGGCGAGCAGGTCGTCCCATTCGCGCCCCCAGATGACCTTGATGACGCGCCAGCCGGCGCCGCGGAAGAGCCCCTCGAGCTCCTGGATGATCTTCCCGTTCCCGCGGACCGGGCCGTCGAGACGCTGGAGGTTGCAGTTCACGACGAACGTGAGGTTGTCGAGCCCCTCGCGAGCTGCGAGCGAGAGCCCGGCGAGCGCCTCGGGCTCGTCCATCTCCCCGTCGCCGAGGAACGCCCAGACGCGGGAGCCCGACGTGTCGACGATCCCGCGCTGGTGGAGGTAGCGGTTGAACCGGGCCTGGTAGATCGCCGAGAGCGGCCCGATGCCCATCGAGACCGTCGGGAACTCCCAGAAGTCCGGCATGAGCCGCGGGTGCGGATACGAGCTGAGGCCCTGGCCGGGGACGACCTCCCGACGGAAGTGGTCGAGCCGGTCCTCCGTGAGGCGTCCCTCGAGGAACGCCCGGGCGTACATCCCGGGCGCGGCGTGGCCCTGGTAGAAGACCTGGTCGCCGGCCGATCCGCCGTCCTTGCCCCGGAAGAACCAGTTGAACCCGACCTCGTAGAGGCTCGCCGAGCTCGCGTAGGTCGAGAGGTGGCCCCCCAGGCCCGGGTACCGGTTGTTCGCGCGGAGGACCATCGCGACGGCGTTCCAGCGGATGAGCCGGCGGATCCGGCGCTCCAGCTGCTCGTCGCCCGGGAACGGAGGCTCCTGCTCCGGGCTGATCGTGTTGACGTAGCGCGTCTGGGTGAGCGACGGGAGGCCGACCTGGAGCTGGCGCGCGCGCTTGAGCAGCTTGAACATGAGGAAGCGGGCGCGGGCCGTCCCCTCGTCCTCGACGACCTGGCCGAGCGAATCGAGCCACTCCCCGGTCTCGTCGGGGTCGATGTCGGGGAGCTGGTGCTTGAACTCGTCGAAGTACATCGGGCGGGCCGCTCCGTCGGGCGAAAGTGCCGGGTCGGGCTCGGAGCGTAGCCCATCGCCGGTCGGGATGCGCCGATGGGGTATCGTCGGCCCATGACGACGATCCGGCTGATCCGCAACATGCTCGCACTCGGTGGCATCGTCGTCGGTGGGGCGAACCTGGCCGACCTCCTCCTCGGACGGCTCGCCCGGGACGGGCGCGGCCCGGACCCGGTGGTCCGGAGCACGGCCGAGATCGAGGCGCCGATCGACCGCGTCTGGGAGGTCCTCGCGGACATCGAACGCCAGCCCACGTGGATGCACGAGATGAAGTCGGTCGCGGTCGAGACGCCTCAGCCGACCGGCGTCGGCACGCGCGGGGCGGCGACGGTCCGGATCCTCGGGTTCAGCGTGACCGACCCGGTGGAGGTCGAGGTCCACGAGCCGCCCCGCCGCTTCGGGATCCGGCACGATGGCCGCTTCACCGGAGCCGGCCTGCTCACCCTCACGCCGCGTCCGGGCGGCCGGTCGACGATCGTCCACTGGGAGGAGCGGCTCGTGCCGCCGATCCTCCCCCATTTCGGCGCGGCGATCCTGAAGCCGATCCTCTCGCGCATCTTCCAGGCGGACCTCGAGCGCCTCCGGGCCATCGTCGAGGAAGAGGAACGGCTCCGGGCTCTCGCGGCGCTGGAGGGCGCGGCCGGGCTCTGATCGTCGGGGGCGACCCCGCCGGTCGGAGGCCGCGACCGCCCGCCCGGGTCGGTCTCGTGGAGATCCACCTCGTCGACGCGACCTACGAGCTGTTCCGCGCGCACTTCTCACCGCGCCCGCGGCTTCGTGCCGTGGACGGGACGGATCGGACGGCGGTCGCCGGGCTCGTGGACACGCTCCTCGCGCTCGTCCGCTACGAGGGAGCCACGCACGTCGGCTGCGCGACGGACCGGGTCATCGCATCGTTCCGCAACGACCTCTACCCGGGGTACAAGACCGATGCCGGCATGCCGCCGGAGCTCCTCGAGCAGTTCCCGATGGCGGAACAGGCGATCGTCGCGCTCGGGTTCATCTCGTGGCCGATGGTGGAGCTCGAGGCGGACGACGCCCTCGCGACCGCGGCGGCGCGCTGGGCGGACGACCCGGCCGTCGACCGGATCCTCGTCTGCACTCCGGACAAGGACCTCGCGCAGTGCGTCCGGGATGCGCGCGTGGTCCTTCGCGACCGGCGCCGAGCCCTCACGTACGACGAGGCGGGCGTGCGGGAGAAGTGGGGCGTCGCGCCGGGGAGCATCCCCGACTGGCTCGCGCTCGTCGGCGACAGCGCGGACGGCTTCCCGGGGCTCCCCGGCTGGGGCGCGAAGACCGCGGCGGTCGTCCTCGCGCGCTACGGTCGCCTCGAGGCGATCCCCCGGGACGCAGGTGGGTGGGACGTACCGGTCCGCGGCGCCGCCGGGCTCGGCGCGACGCTCGATCAACGGTGGGAGGACGCGCTCCTCTTCCGGACGCTCGCCACCCTCCGGACGGATGCCGCGCTCCCGGAGCGCTCCGTCGACGAGCTCCGCTGGGAGGGAACGCCGCGCGACGCCTGGCTCGAGTTCTGCGAGCGGAGCGGCATCCCGCGCTTCGCCGGGCGCCCGTTCCGCTGGCGCGACGCCTGAGCGAACGCTGCGCGCGGTGTGCGAGGCGCGACCGGGAAGCGTCGTCCGGGCGGGCGGGACCGCCTCGGCCGGGTCAGCCGAGGAGCAGCGCGAGGATCCGCCCGTGATGCCGCGGCGGGGCCGCGACGAGCCCGATCGACCCGGTCGCGGCGCCGAGGTCGAACCACGGCCCGCCGACGGCGTCGGTCACGCGGGCCCCGGCGCGCTCTGCGATGAGCCCGGCCGCCGCGATGTCCCACGATGAAAGCCCGGTCTGCTGGATGTACGCATCGAATCTCCCGTTCGCGACGTACGCGAGGGAGAGAGCCGCCGATCCGAGCGACCGAGGGACGCGGATGGCAGACCGGATGCTCGGCCACCGATCGACGACGCGATCGCCCTTGAGCCCGAGGGAGATGACGTAGTCGCGCAGCCGCCCCTTCGAGCTCGCGCGGATCGGACGCCCGCCGAGGGTCGCCGGGCCGTCCGCGACGGCCGCGAATGCCTCGCCGCGGATCGGGTCCCTCACCACGCCGACCACCGGCCGGCCCGCCTCGACGAGAGCGATGGAGACGCAGTAGAACGGGATGCCGTTGGCGTAGTTCACCGTCCCGTCGATCGGGTCCACGACCCATGTCCTGCCGCTGCCCGCGCCGGCGCCGGCGCTGCGGCCGGATTCCTCCGCGAGGAACGCGTCGCCCGGGAATGCCGACCGGAGCGCGCCGATGATGAGCGCCTCCGCCTGGTGGTCCGCCTCGGTCACGACGTCGGTCGCCGACTTGTGCTCGATCGAGACGAGCCGATCCTGGAGCCCGACGACGAGGTCGCCGGCCCGCGCCGCGACGTCGAGAGCGACCCGAAGCTCGTCGGCCCAGCGGGAGCCGGGCGCCGGCGTCGCGTGGGCCGTCACCACCGCCCGGCCGCCCCGACCAGAGCCTCGATGTCGTCCTCGCTGCGCGCGGTGACGACAGCCTCGTCCGCCCCGGCATCGCGCCAGCGCTCGGGCTCGCCCCGCGGGTCGGCGACCCACGCGGTGGTGTCGAGGGCCTCGCCCGCGCTCGCCTGGTACCCCACGATGACGCGCGTGTCGGCCCGTTCGCGGCCGTTCGCGGCGAGGGCGTCGAGGTAGCGGGGGAGGTCAAGGACGAATCGCTCCGTGAAGGTCGTCCAGCCATCCCCGATCCGCGCGGCGAGCGCGGGCCCGGCGGCCGTCTCTCCCCCGACGATGATCGCCGGCGGCGGATGCGGCACGGGGAACGCGACCGCGTCGGCCAGCGGATACCAGGGGCTCGGGCGCGTGACCGGCCCGCCGTTCCACAGCGCCCGCATGACAGCGACCGCCTCCTCCAGCCGCGCGACCCTCTCGGGAGCGTCGGGCCACGGGATGCCGTACGCGAGGTGCTCCGCCGGGGCCCCGCCGATGCCGATCCCCAGGACGAACCGACCGCCGCTCACCTCGTGGAGCGTCGCGGCCATCCGGGCGAGCACTGCCGGGTGGCGGTTCATGACGTTCGCGACGAACGTCCCGACCGTCGTGCGCTCCGTGAGCGCCGCGATCGCGGTGAGCGCCGTCCACGCCTCGAGGACCGGCGTCTCCCTCCGGCCCCGGCTCACGAAGTGATCCCACGACCAGATCCCCGCGTAGCCGGCTGCCTCGAGGCGCAGCGCGGCATCGCGCCACCACGGCCACGGCGCCCCCATCGAGCGGAGGCAGACCCCGACGGGGATGGCCGGGACGCCCGGCCGGCTTCCCTCGCGGCTCTCCATCGCGGGTCGTGTCACGCGATCGGGCGCGTGGCCGCCGCGAGCGCGACGTCGACCATCGTGTCGACGGCCCGCTCGAGCTCGTGGAGCGGGAGGTACGTGTCCTCGGGGCCGACCTCCTCGGTGAGCACATCGCTCACGGTGAGGATCGTCCCCGCTGCCACATCCGTCCCTTCGGCCGCCGCGCGGGCGGCGAGGTAGAACAGGACCGACGACTCCATCTCGAACGCGAGGATCCCCCGGCTGCGCCACTTGCTCGCGTAGTCGGAGTCCGGGTTGTAGAAGACGTCCACGGTGGCCACTGGGCCCACGTGGTGACGGATCCCGCGTCCCGCGGCCTCGTCGACGAGCAGCCGGACGATCCCGTGGTCTGCGGTCGGCGCGTACGGCTCGCCGTGGAGATACGTCTGGGTCGTGCCGTCCATCGGCGTGGCGGACGACGCGATGACGAGATCCCCGGTCCGGATCCCCCGCCCGATCGCGCCGCACGTCCCGACCCGGATGAGCCGCCTCACGCCGAGCCGGCGGAGCTCCTCGACGACGATCGCG
>JBAWVU010000015.1:0-19385 GCA_037147135.1 Chloroflexota bacterium | reverse complement strand
GGAGCGGAACGCGCATGACGACCGACGCGCGCACGCCGAACCCCCACGCCGCCCTCGACGACCCGAGCATCTTCATCGAGGACGTCCTCCGCGAGTCGATCGTGGAGGCCGTCCCGGTCGGACGGACCGAGCGCCAGGCGGAGTTCTACACGCTCCGCGACGGCGAGATGCTCCTCAACATGGGCCCGCAGCATCCGTCGACGCACGGCGTGCTTCGCGTCGTCCTCAAGATCGACGGTGAGCGCGTCGTCGACATCGACCCCGTCATCGGCTACCTCCACCGCGGCGTCGAGAAGCTCTGCGAGAACGCCGACTACCACCAGGCGATCTGCTACACGGATCCCCTCGAGTACGTGAGCTCGCTCTTCTGCGAATGGGCGCCGGTCATGGCCTTCGAGAAGCTCCTCGACGTCACGGTCCCTCGCCGCGCGGAGTACATCCGCGTGCTCGCGACGGAGCTCAACCGGGTCGCGAGCCACGCGCTCACGATGGGCTGGTTCGCGCTCGACCTCGGCGGCCTCACGCCGGTCCTCTACAGCTTCATCGAGCGCGACGAGATCATGGAGATGCTCACCGCGCTCACCGGCCAGAAGCTCCTCTTCAACTACATGCGCATCGGCGGTGTCAACGGCGACCTGAACCACGAGTTCATGAGCCGCCTGGGCGACTGGATGAGCCACGCGGCGCGCCACATCGAGGCGAACCAGGGGCTCCTCAACGAGAACGAGATCCTCGTCCGGCGAGCCCGCGGCCTCGGGGTCCTCGACGAGGAGACGGCGCTCCGGATGGCGGTCACCGGCCCCAACCTCCGGGCGTCGGGGATCCCGTTCGACGTCCGGCGCGCGCACCCGTACTCGGTCTTCCCGGAGCTCGACTTCGACATCCCCACGCGGCGCGAGGGCGACTGCCTCGCCCGCTACCTGCTCCGGATCGACGAGGTCAAGCAGTCGCTCCGGATCATCGACCAGTGCCTCCACCAGCTCCCGGACGGCCCGGTCATGGCGAGGGTCCCGCGCCTCGTCCGCCCGCGTCCCGGCCGCGCGTTCGCCGCCGTGGAGGGACCGCGCGGGTTGTACGCCGCCTACGTCATCTCCGACGGCACCGACCAGCCCTTCCGGATGCGGATCCACGACCCCAGCTTCGTCCACCTCCAGCTCGTCGGGCTCATGACCCCGGGCAACCTGGTCGCCGACACGATGGCGATCATGGCAAGCCTCGACCCGGTCATGGGCGGGGTCGACAAGTAGGGCATGGGATGAGCGTCGTCGGAGCCAGCTGGCAGCGGATGAGCCTCGCGGGACGGATCCTCGCGATCGCCGTCCCGATCCTCGTGGGGATCGCGGTCCTCGGCCTGCTCGCGGCCGTCCTCTTCGGCCCGATCGTGGCCGCGTTCCTCGGCGACAACGTCCCGCTCGTCCGGTTCGCCGCCGCGGTGGCGGGGATCCTCGTCCTCACCATCCCCACCGCCTTCATCGTCATCTACATGGAGCTCAAGGTCATCGCGCGGATGAACCTGCGCATCGGGCCGGACCGCGTGGGACCGTTCGGCACTGCGATGTCGGTCGTCCACGGGCTGAAGTTCGTGGGCAAGGAGGACTTCACCCCGACGGGCGTGGACGTCCCGGTCTTCACGATCGCCCCGGTCGTCGTCTTCCTCACGACCGTCATGACGATGGTCGTCATCCCGTTCGCGCCCGGCCTGTTCGGCCTGGACCTGAACATCGGCGTCCTCTACCTCTTCGCGATCAGCGGGCTGACGGTGGTCGGGCTCCTCATGGCCGGCTGGGCGAGCTTCAACAAGTACTCGCTCCTCGGCGGCCTGCGGGCGGCCGCGCAGATGGTGAGCTACGAGATCCCGCTCACCCTGTCGATCGTGGGCGTCGTCCTCCTCGCCGGCACGCTGAGCCTCAACCAGATCGTCCTCGGCCAGTCGGGCTCGCTCGTCGACTGGTACATCTGGAAGCAGCCCCTCGCGTTCCTCATCTTCTTCATCGCGGGGACGGCGGAGGCGAACCGGTCGCCCTTCGACTTCTCCGAGGCCGACCAGGAGCTCGTGGCAGGCTTCGCGACCGAGTACTCGGGGATGCGCTTCGGCTTCTTCTTCTTCGCCGAGTACGTGAACGTGTTCGTCATGTCCGCCCTCATCGTCACGTTCTTCGCGGGGGGCTGGACCGCGCCGTTCGGCTGGCCCTGGCCGGTCGACCTCTCCGTCCTCGACCCCCTGGCGCTCGGGGTCGGGCTGCTCCTGCTCGTCACGATCGTGCCGATCGTCGGCACGATCGTGTGCGCCGTGCCTTTCTGGCTCAGCCGCCGCATCTCGACGCCGCAGAGCCTCGTCCTCGGCTTCGTGGTTCTCAACGTCCTCGCGATCCTCGCGGTCATGGGCTGGGCGTTCGTGAGCTTCGACTGGGTCGTGGGGCTCGTCTGGTTCTTCGCGAAGACATACGTGTTCATCTTCATCTTCGTGTGGATGCGCGGGACGTTCCCTCGGGTCCGGATCGACCAGCTCATGGGCTTCGCGTGGAAGTGGCTCCTGCCGGCCGCGCTGCTCAACATCTTCGTCACCGCCTCGGCGGTCCTGATCCTCAACCGATGAGGGTGCACGCATGAGCTTCGTGCCCGGCATCGGGCTCGTCAGGGGGATGGCGCTCACCCTCCGCCGCTTCTTCCAGCCCAAGGCCACCATCCGCTACCCCGAGGTGGTGGCGCCGATCGCCCCGAAGAACCGGGGGCGGCTCCAGCTCCTGCACGACGAGCACGGCGCGCTCAAGTGCGAGACGTGCTTCCAGTGCGCGCAGGCGTGCCCGATCGAGTGCATCGACATGGGCGGGTCCGACACGCGCGGCCGCTACGCCGTCCACTGGGGCCCCGCCGAGACGTACGGGGAGCGGCGCGAGGAATCCGCGCTCCGGCGCTCCGGTCGCCCGGTGCCCGACCCGTCGTGCGCGAGCTTCGCGCCGATCGACCTGGGCCCCGTGGACGGGATCCTCGGCGCCCACGACCACGACCCCCGCCATCTCATCGAGATGCTCGAGGAGATCCAGGAGGCGTACGGCTACCTCCCCGTCGCCGCGCTCAGGCACTTGAGCTTCTCGACCGGTGCGGGGTATGCGACGGCCTACGGCACGGCGAGCTACTACCGCCGGTTCCGATTCGAGGTGCCGGCATCGGCGCCGGCCGCCGGACGGGGGGCGGTGGACCCGGTGGGCGCCGTGCGCGAGCGCAGGTCCTCGGAGGCGGCGTTCCTCGGCGCGCTCGATGCGTCGCTCGGGCTGTGCGGTCCGGACGGCGCGGCGGTGAGCGGCGGCTCGGCGGTGAGCGGCGGCTCGGCGGTGAGCGGCGGCTCGGCTGTGAGCCGCGACGCCGACGGCTCGGCGGCGAACGGAGCGCGCCCGGCATGACGACGCTCCTCTCCACGCTCGGTGGCACGCCGCGACTGCTCACGGCGGGGTTCGGCGCGCCCGACCCGACCGACCTCGACGCCGCGGTCGCATCCGGCGCGTTCGCCGGCCTGAAGCGCGCCGTCCGCGAGCACGGCCCCACGGACACGATCGCGCAGCTGCGCGTCTCCGGCCTCCGGGGCCGCGGCGGCGGAGGCTATCCCACCGCCGAGAAGTGGCACGCGGCCGCGACCGCGGACGCTCCGACCCGCTACGTCGTCGCGAATGGCTACGAGGCGGACCCCTCGACGTTCGTCGCCCGGGCGCTCATGGAGGAGCGGCCGTACCTCGTCGTGGAGGGGGTCGCGATCGCGGCGTTCGCGGTCGGCGCGACCGAGTCGATCATCGCCGTCCGCGCCGAATACGCGGAGGCCGTCCGGCGCCTCGAGATCGCTGTCGCGCAGGCCGAGGAGGCGGGCTTCCTCGGCGCGGATGTCCTCGGGAGTGGCCGCGACGTCCGCGTCACCGTGCGGGCGGTCCGGGGCGCGTACATGCTCGGCGAGGAGACGGCCCTCCTGAATGCGCTTGAGGGGAAGCGCGGCCAGCCGGAGCAGCGGCCGCCCTACCCGACGGAGCGCGGGCTCTTCGGCGCTCCCACCGTCGTGAACGACGTCCTCACGCTTGCCGCCGTCCCGTGGATCCTCTCGCACGCTGCCGACGCGTTCGCGGCGATCGGCGATCCCGCGGCCCCTGGCACGGTCCTCGTCCAGGTCGCCGGGGCGGTCGAGGAGCCCGGCATCGCCGAGGTTCCGACGGGCACGCCGATCCGCGAGATCATCGACCTCGCCGGCGGCGTCCCGGCCGGCCACCGGCTCAAGGCGGTCCTCGTCGGCGGGCCGTCGGGCGGCCTCCTCCCGCCGCGCGAGCTCGACACCCCGTACACGTTCACGGCGCTGCGCGCCGTCGGTGCGCACATGGGGTCGGGGTCCATCCTCGTCGCCGACGAGCGGGCCTGCGTCGTCGATCTGGCGGCCCTCCTCACCCGGTTCTGCGCGGACGAGGCGTGCGGCAAGGCGATCCCGTGCCGGATCGGGCTCCGGCGCCTCAGCGAGATCGGCGAGCGGTTCACGTCCGGCCGTGCCCGCCCCACGGACGTCGCGCTCGCGTCCGACCTTTCCCGCGACATCGTGGCGAGCGCCCTCTGCGACCACGAGCGCCGCGCCACGGGCCCGCTCACGACCGTCATCCGATACTTCCGACCCGAGCTCGACGAGCACTTGCTCCGCAGCGCCTGCCCCGCCGGGGTCTGTCACCCGCTCGCGGTGACCTCCGCCGGGCCGGCCACCTGAGGACGAACCCCATGGCCGACCTGAGCACCCGTCCGACGGACGCCGATCTCCTCGCCGAGCGGCTCCTCACGACGCAGTCGCCGCAGCGCCCGCAGTCGACGCCGGCGATCCGCCTCGAGGTGGACGGGCGCGTCGTCGAAGGCCTCGAGGGCCAGACGATCCTCGAGGTCTGTCGCGACAACGGCATCGAGATCCCGACGCTCTGCTACGAGCCGAAGCTCCCCGGGTTCGGGGCGTGCCGGATGTGCGTCGTCGAGGTCGAGGGCGAGGAGCTGCCACCGATCTCGTGCTCCCGCGCGGCCGAGGACGGGATGAAAGTCGGGACGCAGACGGAGCAGGTCCGCCGGCTCCGCGCGACGACCCTGGAGCTCATCTTCAGCGACCACAACGCGTACTGCCTGCCGCCCTGCCAGAACAAGTGCCCCAGCCACATCGACATCCCGGGCTTCCTCAAGGCGAACGCCGAGGGCGAGTGGCGCGAGTCGGCGCGGGTCTTCAAGCGGACGATCCCGTTCCCGAGCATCCTCGGGCGCGTCTGCCCGGCCCCGTGCGAGACCCATTGCCGACGCGACGAGGTCGACGAGGCGATCGCGATCCGCGACAGCCACCGGTACGCGGGCGACCAGGTCCTGCGCGAGATGTCCGAGCGAGGCGTCGATCCGCCGATCCCCTTCGAGCTCCAGCCCGGGACCGGGAAGCGGGTCGCCGTGATCGGGTCCGGGCCGGCCGGCGCGTCGGCGGCGTACTACCTCCTCATCGCCGGCCACGAGGTGACGATCTTCGAGCGCGACGAGCAGCCCGGCGGGATGCTCCGCTACGGGATCCCCGAGTACCGGCTCCCCAAGGTCGAGGTGCTCGACCGCGAGTACGAGTCCGTCACCCGTCTCGGGGGACGGTTCGAGTGCGGCAGGGAGCTCGGGAAGGACTTCACGCTCGACGACCTCCAGAGCCAGGGGTTCGACGCGGTCGTCCTCGCGATCGGCTGCTACGACACGAACAAGCTCGGGATCCCGGGCGAGGACGCCGACGGCGTCATCGACGGCCTCGAGTACCTGAAGATCGCGACGCTCGGCCTCGCCTACCCCGGGCACGCGGGGTCGCGCGTCGTCGTCATCGGCGGCGGGTTCTCCGCGATGGACTGCTCGCGCACCTCGGTCCGCCAGGGCGCGGCCGAGGTGACGCTCGTCTACCGGCGCGACATGAAGGACATGCCGGCCGCGAGCGAGGTCCACGAGGCGATCGAGGAGGGGACGACCGCGATCTTCCAGGCCGGCCCGATCCGCGTCGTCGTCGATGACGCCGGGAAGGTCGCCGGCGTCGAGTTCATCCGCATGCAGCTCGGCGCCCCCGACGACTCCGGGCGCCGCCGACCGGAGCCCGCCCCCGGCACCGAGTTCGTCATCCCCTGCGACCGGGTCCTCCTCGCGATCGGCCAGGGCCCCGACCTCACGTGGATAGGGCCCGGCTCAGAGGGGCCGTCCGCGACGAGGCAGCGGCGCCTGCGCGCGGACGCGGTGACGTACGAGACGGGGCGGCCGGGTGTCTTCGGGACGGGCGACGTGCGGATGGGGGCCCAGACGGTCGTCCAGGCGATCGCTGATGGCCGCCGGAGCGCATATGCCGTCGACGCCTACCTGCGGGGGATGGACCTCTCCGCGATCCGGACCCGCCAGACGCTCGCCGAGCCGCAGCCCGAGTTCCTCTCCATCGTGCCGTTCACGGGCGAGCCGAAGGAGCCGCGCATCCGGATGCAGGCGATGCCGGCCGAGGCGCGCAACGCGAGCTACATCGAGTACGAGATCCCGTACTCGGTCGGGGAGGCGGTCTCCGAGAGCACGCGCTGCCTCCAGTGCACGTGCGAGGCCGTCGGCTTCTGCGACCTCCGGCGGCTCGGGATCGAGTACGGCACCACGCTGAAGACGCTGGAGCCGGCGCACGACCACGGCGCGGGCTTCCGGAGCGTGACCGAGAACCGGTTCGCCGGCGTCAACCACGACTACGTCCGCGATGACAGCCACGCGTTCATCCTCCGCGAACCCGCGCGCTGCATCGATTGCGGCCGGTGCGCGCAGGTCTGCGCGGAGGTCGTCGGCGCCGCGTGCTACGACTTCATGCGGATCGGATTCGACACCCTCGTGACGACACCGCTCGACATGAGCCTCAACGACACGCCGTGCGTGTCGTGCGGCCGGTGCGCGGAGACGTGCCCCACCGGCGCGCTCATGCCCAAGCCGCGGATCCTCGAGAAGTACGACGTCGACGAGAGCCGCTGCATCCTCTGTGGGATCTGCGTGGACGCGTGCCCGTACGACGCCCTCCGGTGCGGCCCGGACTTCGAGCTCGCCCACACGAGCCGCGAGCACCCGATGATCGACCTCATCGCGATCGCCGCGGTCGACCGCGAGACCGAGATGACGTACGTCCGCCGCGAGCGCGACTGGGCCGAGCGCGCGGTCGCGGCGGGGCGCCTCATCCGGTCCGACCGCCTCCTCCCGGTGCTGCCGCCCGGCCTCGCGGCCGGTGGGACGAACGGCCACAATGGCGGCCGGGGCGGGGCCGCTCCTGCCGTGGACGGTGCTTCCGGCGCTTCCGGTGGAGACGGTGCGACGGCGCACGGGGGATAGCGACGCGCGTCGCTCGCGCAGGAGAGGAGAGAGACAGGTCCGTGGCGATACCGGAGACGCTCCCGATCATCGGTGCCTCGTGGGACGACGTGCTGTTCGTCCTCTTCGCGGCCGTCATGCTCGGGTCGGCGCTGCTCGTCGTGACGCTCCGCGACATCATCCGGTCGGGGCTCGCGATGCTCGTCTGCTTCGGGTCGCTCGCCGGGATCTACGTCCTCCTCGGGTCCCCGATCATGGCCGTGACCCAGGTCCTCGTCTACGTCGGCGCGATCAGCGTCCTCGTCCTCTTCGCGATCATGCTCACGCAGACGAAGAGTGGCCCGGCGAGGCTCGTCTTCCAGACCCAGTGGTGGGCGGCGGCCATCGCCGCGATCGCCATCGTCATCATCCTCGCCGTCGTCGTGGGCTCCACCGACTGGCAGGCCAGCGCGGAACGCGCGAGCGCCGCGACGCAGGTCGTCGCCCGCCTGCTCTTCGACGAGTACACGCTCCCGTTCGAGGCGGTGGGCGTGCTCCTCCTCGCCGCGGTGATCGGCGGCGTCTTCCTCGCGAAGCGCGACGAGGCCGGCGACTGATGGCCAACAGCCTCGACGCCTACCTCGTCCTCTCCGGTCTCCTCTTCGCGATCGGGACGTTCGGGTTCCTCGCGCGCCGGAACGCGATCAGCATGCTCATGTCGATCGAGCTCATGCTCAACGCGGTGAACCTCACGATCCTCGCGTTCGGTGCGTTCATCCCCGCGCTCCAGGGCCACGCCACGGTCATCGCGCTCATCGTCGTCGCCGTCGCCGCCGCCGAGGCGACCGTCGGGCTCGCGATCGTCATCGCGATCTACCGGAACCGGCGGACGCCGCTCGTCGACGAGTACGACGCGATGCGGCAGTAGGCGCGGCCCGGCATGAACGAACAGCTCATCCCGCTCATCCCAGCCCTGCCGATCGCCGGCTTCGCGTTCACCGCGGTCGTCGGCCGGCGCATCGGCCGGTTCGCGTTCGTCGTCCCGCTCCTCCTCGTCATCGCGAGCTGGGTGATCGCGATGGGCGTCGTCTACACGCAGCTCACCGGTGGCTATGGCGAGGCGGGCGCGGACATCCGCCTCTGGGAGTGGATCCCGGCGGGCGCGTTCCGCATCGACGTCGGCTTCCACGTCGACAACCTGACCGCCTGCCTCCTCATCGTCGTGACGACGATAGGCATGCTCGTCCACCTGTACAGCGTCGGGTACATGGCCCACGACGGGGCGCGGTGGCGGTTCTTCGCCTACCTCAACCTCTTCATGTTCTCGATGCTCCTGCTCGTGCTCGCGAGCAACTTCCTCGTCGTGTTCGCCGCGTGGGAGCTCGTCGGGCTCTCGAGCTACCTCCTCATCGGGTTCTGGTACAAGCGGCCAGCGGCCGCGCTCGCGTCGAAGAAGGCCTTCATCGTGAACCGCGTCGGCGACGTCGGGTTCGCGCTCGGGATCATGGCCATCTGGGTGGCGCTCGGGACGCTGAACATCGCCGAGGTCAACGCGACCATCGGGACGCTCGATGCCCCGTTCATCACCCTCATCGCCCTCCTGCTCTTCTGCGGCGCGGCCGGCAAGAGCGCGCAGTTCCCGCTCCACGTCTGGCTCCCGGACGCCATGGAGGGCCCCACCCCGGTCAGCGCCCTCATCCATGCGGCGACGATGGTGAACGCGGGCGTCTACCTCGTCGCGCGGACGGCGACGATCTTCGCGCACGCCCCCGAGGCGATGGTGGTCGTCGCCGCGATCGGGACGTTCACGGCGATCCTCGCGGCGTCGATCGCGTTCACGCAGACCGACATCAAGCGCGTCCTCGCGTACTCGACGCTCTCGCAGCTCGGGCTCATGTTCGCGGCCTTCGGGGTCGGCGCGTTCGTCGCGTCGATCTTCCACCTCATGGCCCACGGCTTCTTCAAGGGGCTGCTGTTCCTCGGGTCCGGCTCGGTGATCCACGCGGTGGAGGGCGAGCAGGACATGAACAGGATGGGCGGCCTCTGGCGGAAGATCCCCGTCACGCACTGGACGATGCTCATTGGCTCGCTCGCGCTCGCCGGCATACCGCCGCTCGCCGGCTTCTTCTCGAAGGACCAGATCCTCGGCGAGAGCTTCGTCTTCGGCTACGTCTGGGTCTTCGCGATCGGCATCGTCGTGGCGGCCATGACCGCGTTCTACATGTTCCGGCTCATGGGCAAGACGTTCTACGGCTCGCCATCCGCGTACGCGAAGTCGATCTGGGCGTCGATCCACGAGGGGCCGTGGACGATGCTCGTCCCGCTCGTCCTCCTCGCGATCCCGGCGCTCTTCATCGGGATGGCGCTCGGGCTCCCGCTCGGCGACTCGACGATCACGCACTGGCTCGAGCCCGTCTTCGCGGGTGCCGAGGTGACGCTCGCCCGGACGATCCCCGGGTACGAGCTGTTCGGCGTGGACGGCGCCCTCATCGTCGTGAGCACGGCCATCGCCACGCTCGGGTTCGTCGGAGGAGCCTGGCTCTTCGGGTTCTTCCGCTACCGCGGGCGCGCGACGACCGTGGAGCGGGTCACCGCCGCGAACCCGGCCACGCGCTTCCTCTACCGCGCGTCGCTGAACAAGTGGTGGTTCGACGACCTCAACGACCTGCTCTTCATCCGGATCGGGGGCCGCCTCGCGGACGCGCTCGTCTGGTTCGACGTCCGGGTCGTCGACGGGACCGTCAACGAGGTCGGCACCCTCGTCTCCGGTGCCGGGCAGGGCCTGCGGCGCGTGCAGACGGGGCGCGTCCAGAACTACGCGCTCGGGATCGCGGTCGGCCTCGTCGTCATGGCCGGCGCGTACCTCGTCATGGCCACGCGGTAGGGGCGGGCGGCATGAGACTCGACCTCGCCGGCATCCCCATCCTCTCGATCATCGTCTTCCTGCCGCTCGTGGGCGCGCTGCTCGTCGCGTTCGTCCCGCGCCGCTTCGAGACCGCGGTCAAGGCCATCGCCCTCGGCACTGCGCTTGCTGCGTGGGTCGCGTCGCTCGTCATGCTCGCCGCGTTCGCCCCGGAGGTGAGAGGGTTCCAGTTCGGCGAGAGCGCCGACTGGATCCCGGCCTTCGGCATCCAGTACAAGGTCGGGGCGGACGGGCTCTCGGCTGTCCTCGTCGTCCTCACGACGACGCTCACGTGGATCAGCATCCTCGCGAGCTTCGGGCCCATCAAGGAACGCATGAAGGAGTACCTCGTCTCCTTCCTCATCCTCGAGGTGGGGATGCTCGGGGTCTTCGTCGCGCTCGACCTGTTCCTCTTCTACATCTTCTGGGAGGTCGTCCTCGTCCCGATGTACCTCATCATCGGGATCTGGGGCGGCGCGAACCGCATCTACGCGACGATGAAGTTCGTCCTGTACACGCTCGTCGGGTCGCTCCTCATGCTCGTCGCGATCCTCGCCACGGCGTATGCGTACCAGTCGGCGACGGGGACGTGGACGGGCGCGTTCGACTTCCTCGCGCTCCGGGCGTCCGGCTTCGACCCGACGTTCCAGGCCTTCGCCTTCCTCGCGTTCTTCCTCGCCTTCGCGATCAAGGTCCCGATGTTCCCGTTCCACACGTGGCTCCCCGACGCGCATGTCGAGGCGCCCACCGCGGGCTCGGTCATCCTCGCGGCCATCCTACTCAAGCTCGGCGCGTACGGCTTCATCCGGTTCGCCGTCCCGCTCTACCCGGACGCCGCGGTCCGGTTCGCGCCGATGATCATCGGCCTGTCGGTCATCGCGATCCTCTACGGCGCGATCGTCGCGCTCCGTCAGAAGGACCTCAAGAAGCTCGTCGCGTACTCGTCGGTGAGCCACATGGGCTTCGTCACCCTCGGGATCTTCGCGGCTGTGCTCATCCCCGTGGGCGCGCTCGGCGCCGAGCAGGCCCTCCAGGGCGCGATCCTCCAGATGGTGAACCACGGCCTCATCACCGGCGCCCTCTTCCTCCTCGTCGGCGTCATCTACGAGCGGACGCACGACCGGACGATCGCGAAGATGGGCGGCCTCGCCGCGCCGACGCCCGTCTACGCCGCGCTATTCGGGTTCTTCGTCTTCGCGTCCGTCGGCCTGCCCGGCCTGTCGGGGTTCGTCGGCGAGTTCCTCGTCTTCATCGGGGCGTGGGCGCTCAACCCGTGGGTCGCGGCGGCCTCCGCGTTCGTCATGGTCTTCGCCGCCGCATACCTGCTCTGGATGTTCCAGCGGGTCGCCTTCGGGCCGCTCTCGGAGTTCCTCGCCGGGCTCGGCCATCACCTCACCGACATCCGGCCGGCCGAGATCCTCACGCTCGCGCCCCTCGGCGCGCTCATCGTCGTCCTCGGGCTCTTCCCGGGGCTCCTGCTCGGTCTCATCGGCGGGACCGTCGCGGATGTCATCGCCGCCGTCCACGGCGCCGCCACGGCCGGCCTCATCCGGTAGCCACGGGAGCTCGGACCCCACCTCATGACCTCGTCGGACTTCACCCTCATCGCCCCGCTCGTCGCGGCGCTCCTCGTGGCGGGCGCCGTCGTGCTCGTGGACGCGATCGCGCCGGGACGGGACCGCCCGGTGACCGCTGTCGCGCTCGTCGGGCTCGCGGTCGTGGCCGCCGTCACGTGGTGGACCGGCCAGGCCCCCGGGATGGCGTTCGGGGGCTCGTACACGGTCGACCACCTCACGACGTTCCTCGACCTCATCTTCATCGCGATCGTGGCGCTCACGATCCTCTTCGGGCCGGACTACCTCGCCCCGCGCGACCTCCCGGTCGCGGAGTTCGCCGCGACGCTCGTCTTCGCGATGACCGGCGCGATGCTCATCGCCGGGAGCGCGGACCTGCTCGTGCTCTTCGTCGGCCTCGAGCTCATGGTCCTCCCGGGCTACCTCCTCGCCGGGTTCGCGAAGCGCGATGCGCTCTCGACCGAGGGCGCGATCAAGTACTTCCTCCTCGGGTCGTTCTCGAGCGCGATCTTCCTCTTCGGGCTCGCGTACGTCTGGGGCCTCACGGGGACGACGCGCATCGCCGGCGTCGCCGACGCGCTCGCGGCCGCGCAGGGCCTCTCGCCCGCGCTCGCGATGGGGCTCGCCTTCCTCACGACCGGCGTCGCGTTCAAGATCGCCGCCGTCCCGTTCCACTACTGGACGCCGGACGCGTACCAGGGCTCACCCACGCCGGTGACCGGCTATCTGTCCGTCGGGCCGAAGGTCGGCGCGTTCGCGCTCATCATCCGGCTCTTCGTCGAGGCCCTCGGCCCGATCCAGGCCGACTGGCTCCCGGTCATCGGGGTGCTCGCCGTCCTCACGATGACCCTGGGGAACCTCGTCGCGATCGTCCAGACCAATGTCAAGCGGATGCTCGCGTACTCGTCGATCGCGCACACCGGCTACATCATGGTGGGCCTCTGCGCGTACGCGGCGGACCCGACGTCGGGTGGCCTGGAGGCGGTCCTCTTCTACACGGCCGCGTACACGTTCATGAACCTCGGCGCGTTCGCCGTCATCGCGGCGCTCCAGAAGCGGCCGGGGGTCACGAGCCAGCTGGACACGTTCGCCGGCCTCGGTCGCAGGGAGCCGCTCCTCGGCGTCCTCATGACCCTCTTCCTCCTGTCGCTCACCGGGATCCCGCCGACGGCGGGCTTCTTCGGCAAGGCCCTCGTCATCCTCTCGGCGGTGACCGCGGGCGGGTGGATGACCGTGCTCGCGGTCATCATGGTGCTCAACGCGGTCGTGGCGGCGTTCTACTACCTCCGCGTCGTCGTGTACATGTACATGCGCGACCCGAAGGACGAGCCGGTCGTCGTCCGCCACGGCGGCCTCGTCCGGCTGGGACTCGCGATCGCGGCGGCCGCCACCGTCCTGCTCGGGGTCCTGCCCGGGCCGCTCCTCGACGCAGCGTCCAGGGCCGCACAGGCGGTCGCCGGGCTCTAGGAGCGCTCGACCGCCTGTCGCCGCGCCGGCTCAGATCCCGGAGCGAGCCTGCCGCGATGGCGTGCGTCCGCGTGCTGCCCGGTCACGGCGCCGGCGATGGCGACGGCGCCGTGACCGGCGATGGCGATGGCGACGGCGAGTCGTCCGGTGTCACCTTGACGCCGGGGAGGATCGTCGCAAGGCTCGCGGCCATGATGTCCGGCCCCACGCCCCCGAGCGCGCCCGCGCGCACGATCCCATCGCGGTCCACCCAGAAATGGATCGGCAACGCGACCGCCTTCCAGTCGCGGCCGGCCGTCCCGGTCGGGTCGAGGCCCACCGGGAACGTGACCCCGAGCTCGGAGGTAAGTGCCGACACTGCCGCGGCGTCGTCCTTCTCGTGCACCGTGACGACGACGAGGCCGGTGTCTGCATAGCGGGCCGCGAACGACTCGAGGAACGGGTACTCGTCGCGACAGGATGGGCAATACGTCCCGGTGAACACCACCCACACGGGCTTCCCGCGCAGCGATGCGAGGTCGATCGTCCCGCCACCGAGCCGCTCGACCTGGAGCGGCGGGGCGGGGAGCCCGATCCCGAACAGGCCTCCGGGCGAGTGGGTGGCGGCGGGTGTCGCGCCGGCGTCGCCGCTCGTCGCAGCGGGTCCGGCCGATGCGGTCGCCGACGGAGCGACCGCCGGCGATGTCGACGGACCACCGGCGGGTCCGGTGGCCGGCGCGAGCGACGCGGGCGGCAGGGTGATCGTCGCCGCCGGGCCCGATGCCATCGAGATGACGGCCGCGGCGACGATGGCCGCGGCGAGGATGCCGACGATGATGCCGAGCGCGAGCGCGAGACGGGAGCCCATCAGCGGAGGGTAGCAGCGCACGGGGCTCAGGGTCGGCGCGCCGCCGTTACCCTGGTGCGGATCGTGGCCCCGGCGCCGCCGCGACCTCGGTACCGTCGCGATCTCGGCACTGCCGGGACGCCCGTGCTACGTTGCGAAGCGATGCGCACGCTCGGCACCTGGATCATCGGCCGCCTCATCCCCGCGGCGATCGTCGCGGCGGGGGTCGCGCTCGTCGTGGCCGGCCTCCTCACGTGGACGGACCCGTCGCTCGTCGGTGCCGCATCCACGCCGTCGCCGTCCCCCGGACCATCGCCGTCGGCGGTCGTCCCGACCGCTCGTCCGACACTGCGGCCCATCCCCTCCATCGGGCCGACCGGCAGCGCGTCTCCGCGACCATCGCCGTCGCTGTCGAACGCAGTCGCGACGCGGGTCGTCGTGCCCGCGCTCGGGATCGACCTTCCGGTGGTACGGGCGCCGGACAACGAGTCCTTCCCGTACTGCAGCGTCGCGGAGTACCAGCCGGTCTTCGGCCAGCCCGGCCAGGGCCGCCCCGTGTTCATCTACGCCCACGCCCGCGACGGGATGTTCCTCCCGCTTCTCGTGGCGTCGCTCGTGAGGGACGGCGATGCGATGAAGGGGATGCTCGTGCAGGTGTACACGAGCGATTCGATGGCGTTCCTCTACGAGATCGACGCCGTCTACCGCCACCAGGACTCGCTCGACGTCGTCTTCGAGTCGGACGGCGAGCACCTGTTCCTCCAGACGTCGGAGGGCCCGCCGCCCGGGTATCCGGGCTACACGGGCAAGGTCCTCATCGTGGAGGCCAGGCCGATGGGCGCCTCTCCGGCGGATCCCGGCGAGGCGAACCCGACGCCGAAGCCCGTGGTCTGCGGCTGACGGCACGCCACGGCGCCGTGCGCCGCTCGTCGGGGCTCAGATCCAGTCGATCCGCCGCAGGTAGAGAGCGACGAGCCCGGCACCGATGAGGACGACGACGATGACGCCCCAGAAGCCGACCGCCGCGTCGCTGTTGAACGCCGACCGGGCCTCGCTCATGCCGAAGAGCCCGCCGACCGCGCCGATCCCGGCGAGGATCACGGTGACGCCCGTGAGCCGCTTCATGATGAGCGAGAGGTTGTTGTTCACCGTCGAGAGGTAGACGTCGAGGATCCCCGACGCGAGGTCGCGGTAGCTCTCGAGCTCGTCGTTGAGCCGGATGAGGTGGTCGTAGACGTCCCGGAAGTAGAGGATCGTCTCCGGCCGCACGAGTCCGAGGTCGCGGTTCGTGAGCTGGTTGAAGACCTCGCGCATGGGCGACACGACGTGGCGGATCTCGACGAGCGTCCGCTTGATCTCGAGGAGCCGCGTGAGCGACGACTTGTCCACCTTCTCGATGATCGCGTCCTCGAGCGTGTCGATCTCCTCGTCGATGCCGTCGAAGATCGGGTAGTAGCTGTCGACGAGCGAATCGATGAGGGCCCACGCGAGGTAGTCGACGCCGTGCGAGAGCAGCGGCATCGGGCCGAGGCGCAGGTGGTGGGTCTGGAGCGGGTCCCACTTCCGCTCGTGCGAGGTGAGCAGGTAGCGTCGCGCGAGGACGAAGTCGATCTCCGAGCTCACGAGCTTCTCGCCGTACGTGATCGCGTACACGACGATGTGGGCTTCGTCGCCGGTCAGCTCGAGCTTGGGGCGCTGGCCCCGCTCCGCGATGTCCTCCGCCACGAGCGGATGGATCTTCAGCGCGTCGGCGACCTCGGCGACGAGGGCGCGGGTCGCGTCCGTCAGGTCGACCCACAGGCGGGTCTCGGGCTCGGCGACCAGCTCGCGCAGCCGCGCGATGTCGGACGTCTCCTCGGGATCCTCGTGCGGCCGCCAGGCCGCGACGCGAAGGTGCTCGGCCGCCTCCTCTTCCAGCGTCCCCGGGGGAAGGCGCAGACGCTCGAGGCCCACGCCGGGCACGGGCTCGAGGTGCCGCGGGCGGTACCCCGGCCGGTGGACGACCACGCCGTCGGGGCCGAGAACCTCGACCGGCTCCAGCGCGTGGGCCATCGCCTGGCCGCCGTGGGACCCGATGCCGCGATCGGCGGGATGTCCGGGATCGCCCGGCTCGGTCGCCGCGGCCTCGCCCGCTGGGTCTGCCGCGGGATCGACCGCCGGGTCTGCCGCCGTGTCGGCCGCGGGATCGACCACCGGCCCGGTCGCCGTGTCGGCCTGCTTCTCCACGTCAGAGGACGACCGGCTCGACTCCGACTCCGTCGACCCCATCGTCCCCTCCGCCCGTGCCACCTGGGCCGCCCGTCCCGCCGCCGCCTGCCGCCGCTCCGCGCTCGGCCTTCAGCCCACCCGGCAGCATACGCGACCGCGACTCGAGGGCGAGCCCTGGCGGGATCGCGACGAGCGTGACGATCCCCGCGATGAGGAAGAGCCCCACCATCGTCTCGGCCGCCTTGCCGGACGCCCACCTCTCGAGGGCGTCGATGACGATCGGGTCCTGCATCGGCCTGTCGCGCAGCTCCGGCGGAAGCACCGCCTTGTAGCCGTCGGCCGTCCCGTAGACCTGCGCGGAGATGCGGTCGATCTGCGTCGAGCCGTACGCCGTGAGGACGGCGAGGCCGATCGCCATCCCGATCATCCTCGCGACCGTGACCGTCGCGGACGCGACCCCGTAGAACCGTCGCCCGACCGCTTCGATCGCGGCCGTCGAGCGCGGCGTCACGGTGAGCCCGAACCCGAGGCCGTAGAGGCCCATGAGCGCCGCGAGCTCGGTCAGCGAGACCGACGAGGTCCAGCGTGACATGAGGAGCAGCGCGACGGTGGACGCGATGAGGCCTGCTGCGGTGACGAGGCGCAGCGAGACGAAGCGGACCCCGAATCCCGAGAGGAGCGCCCCGACAGCGGTCGCGCCCGCCAGCGCGCCCAGGGCGACCCGCTGCACGTCCGGCCCGCCGTAGAGGACGCGGTCAACGAAGATCGCTCCCCCGACGATCGCCGTCGCGAACGCGTAGCCGGTGAGGAGAGAGACGAGCGCGGCGGACGAGAAGACGCGATCGCGGAACAGGCGCGGGTCGAGGAACGGCTCGGCTGCGCTCAGGCCGCGCCAGAGCGCGAGCGCCCCCGTGACGGCAGCGACCGCGAAGAGCGCGCCGCTCACCGCGATCGGCGGGGGTCCGGACGTCCCCGCGTCGCTCCCGAGGAGCGTGAGGCCGACGAGCCCCGCGGCGAGCGCGGCCGTGAACAGGGCCGCGCCGATGACGTCGAGCCGGTGGCCGTGGCGAGGCGTCTCCCACCCTGCGCTCGCCGCCCACGCGAGGGCGAGCGCGGCGATGCCGATGGGGACATTCACGTAGAAGACCCAGCGCCATGCCGGGGTGAGCAGGTCGGGGAGGATCCCGCCGACGACGCCGAGCCGGATGAGCGGCGTCTCGAGGCGGATGTAGTCGAGCATGAACGCGCCGACGAACGGGCCTGCCGCCATCCCGAGGAACGTGAGCCCGCCGATGATGCCGAGCGCGCGCGGCCGCGCCTGGCCCTCGAAGAGGTGCGATGCGGCGGCCGTCGCCACCGGCACGAGCGCGCCGCCGCCGATGGCCTGGACGATCCTCCCGGCGATGAGCTGATCGAGCGTCTGCGACATCCCCGAGATGAGCGAGCCGACCGTGAAGAGCACGAGGGCGCCGAGGAAGAGGCGGCGGGCACCCCAGAGGTCGGCGAGGCGCCCGGCGAGGGGCATCGTCGCGACGTAGAAGAGAAGGTAGGCGTTGACGATCCACGACGCCTTCCGCAGCTGGGTCCAGTCCGCGAGGTCGGCGACGATCCTGGGGAGGGCGACGGCCGTGATCATGAGCTCGAGGCCGGCGAGGAAGACACCGGTCCCCAGGACGGCGAGCAGGACATAGGCCGCGCGGCGATCCACGCTGGGAGTGTACGCGGCGGCGCGACCCGACCCGGTCGGCCCGGCCGACTCACCGCGGTCCGGGCTGCCGCAGGCGGTCAGGACGTGGCACGAAGGGCGAGGGCCGCCTCCGCGAGGGCGGCCGGCAGCGGCTTCGCGAAGAGGAAGCCCTGTCCCCGGTCGCAGCCGAGGTCGACGACCGCCGCGAGCTCTTCCTCGTTTTCGATGCCCTCCGCCGTCACCTCGATGCCCAGGCCGTGGGCGAGCGCAGTGACGGCGGCGATGATCGAGTGATTCACGGTCGAATCGGCGAGCCCGACGACGAACGAGCGATCGACCTTGATGATGTCGAGTGGGAGCCGGGAGATGTACGCGAGCGACGAGTAGCCCGTGCCGAAGTCGTCGAGCGCGAGCCGGACGCCGGTATCGTGGAGCGCCCGGAGCGTGAGCCCGGACGCCTCCGCGTCGCGCATCGCGACCGACTCGGTGATCTCGAGCTCGAGCGAACCCGCCGGCAGGCCCGTCTCGGCAAGGACCCGCAGGACGGTCGCGGCGATATCCGGCAGCGCGAGCTGGCGGGCCGACAGGTTCACGCTCACGACGAGCGGCGGCTCCGACGGGAACTCGAGCTGCCACGCGCGCGTCTGCCGGCACGCCTTCGCGAGCACCAGGTCGCCGAGCGGGATGATGAGCCCTGTCTCCTCGGCCAGAGGGATGAACTCGTACGGGCCCAGGAATCCCCGTTTCGGGTGGCGCCAGCGGACGAGCGCCTCGTGGCCGACGACGCCCCCGGTCCGCAGGTCGACGAGGGGCTGGTAGTGGACGTCGAACTCGTCGCGCCCGAGGGCACGCCGGAGGTCGTCTTCGAGCTCCAGGCGCTCGAGGGAGGCGTCGCTCATCGACGGCGTGAAGACCGCGATCCGGTCCGTCGGGTCGAGCTTGGCGCGGTCCAGCGCGATCGCGGCCTCCCGCAGGAGATCCGCCGCGCTCGTCGAAGCGTCGTCGGCCACCGCGATCCCGACGCTCACGCTCAGGTACGTGTCGCGTCCCTCGACGGCGAACGGATCGGCGAGCGTCTCGAGGAGCCTGCCGGCCACAGCTCGACCCGCGGCCTCGCCGCCGCCGCCCTTGACGAGCACGGCGTATTCGTCGCCCCCGAGCCGCGCGAGGGTGTCACCGGGTCGGATCACCTCTTCGAATCGACGCCCGACGGCTGCGAGGATCTGGTCGCCGATCGCGTGGCCGAAGCTCTCGTTGATGGCATTGAACCGATCGAGGTCGAGCGCGAGGATGGTGACCGGCGCTCCCGTGTCCTGGCGATCCCATACGAGTGCGTGCGTCGTCCGGTCGAGGAAGAGGGAGCGGTTGGGGAGCCCCGTGAGCGGGTCGTAGAAGGACTGCCGCGTGAGC
>JBAWVU010000014.1:0-20922 GCA_037147135.1 Chloroflexota bacterium | reverse complement strand
GCCCGACGTCACTCGGACCGGTGGCTCCGTCGTCCGGGCGCAGGCCGCGCCGCGCGGGCCGGAGGGGCGCGTGACGGTTCTCGGGTATGCTTGGATCCTCGTGCTCGATGGGCGCTCCGGTCCGCGCCCCGGTCCACATGCCGTCCGATCCCGATCCACCCACGCCCTGACCGGGCCCCGCACCTGCGGGTAGGGCCCTCGCCAGGAGCGCCTCTCCGTGTCCTTCGATCATCTCGGGCTCACGCCCGAGCTCCTCCGCGCCGTCGCGGACCAGGGCTACATCGAGCCCACCCCCGTCCAGGCCGAGGCGATCCCGCTCGTCCTCGCCCGTCGCGACCTGCTCGCGAACGCACAGACGGGCACCGGCAAGACCGCCGCGTTCGTCCTGCCGATCGTCCAGATCCTCCACGCGACGCCGCCCGCGGACGCCCCGGCCTCGGCGCCTCCCCCGCACGTCTCGAGGAATCCCCGCGCCGGGGCCCACCGTCCGGTCCGGGTCCTCGTACTCGCCCCGACGCGTGAGCTCGCGATCCAGGTCGAGGAGAGCGTCCGCACGTACGGCGCGCATCGCCCGATCCGCTCGACGACCATCTACGGCGGCGTCGGGTTCGATCCCCAGGTCCGGAAGCTCCGCGCCGGCACCGATCTCGTTGTCGCCACCCCGGGCCGCCTCCTCGACCATGTCCGGCAGGGCACGATCGACCTCGGGCGCGTCGAGATCCTCGTGCTCGATGAGGCGGACCGGATGCTCGACATGGGCTTCCTGCCCGACATCCGCCGGATCCTCGACCTCCTCCCCGCCGAGCGGCAGAGCCTCCTGTTCTCGGCGACGTTCTCCGACGCGATCCGACGGCTCGCCGCCGGTTTCCTCCGCGACCCCGCGTCGGTCCAGGTCGCGCCGAGGAACATCCCGACCGAGCTGGTCACCCAGGAGGTGATCACCGTCGATCGCGAGCGCAAGCGCGAGCTCCTCACCCACCTCATCAAGAGCGGTCGCATCTACCAGGCGCTCGTGTTCACTCGGACGAAGCACGGGGCCAACCGGCTCGCCGAGCAGCTCGAGCGCGACGGCATCGACGCGGCGGCGATCCACGGCAACAAGAGCCAGGCGCAGCGCGTGAAGGCGCTCGAGGCGTTCAAGGCCAACAAGGTCGCGATCCTCGTCGCGACGGACATCGCTGCGCGCGGGATCGACATCGACGCGCTCCCGCACGTCGTCAACTTCGAGCTGCCGATGGTCCCCGAGGACTACGTCCACCGGATCGGCCGGACCGGTCGGGCCGGGATCGACGGGGAGGCGATCTCGTTCGTCTGCATCGATGAGGTGCGGCTCCTGCGCGACATCGAGGACGTCCTCGGACGACGGATCCCGGCGAGCACGGTCGACGGATTCGAGCCGGATCCCCGGATCCGTCCCGAGCCGATCCTCCGCAGGACGCCTCTCGGTCGTCCCGGCTCAGGCGGCCGGCCGGCCGGCTCAGGGTGGCAGGGCGGAGCGAACCGCGCGCCCGCCCAGGGCCGTGTGCCCGCCCACGGCGGCGTGCCCATTCACGGCGGTGTGTCCGGCAACGGTGACGGGAGCCGCGTGCCCGGCATCGACCGCAGCGAATGGCCCGGGCAGCCGGGCCGGACCGGCGGAGCCGGCCGGCGTCCAGCCCTCGACCGCGCATCGCAGCCGGTCGCCGGCGGCCTTCGACGTCCCGACGGCCGACCCGCACTCGGGTCTCGCGATCCGCGGGGGGCCGCACCGAGGGTCGCTGCGCCGCGAGTCGCCGGGTCGCAGATCGGCGAGCGTCCGTGGCGTCCCAACGCGCCGATGCCCGGCGAACGCCTCGCCCGCGCCGAGCGGTCCACGCATGACGGGCGCCCCGCGCACGACGAACGTGGAGGCCGCGACGACCGTCCTGCCCGCGACGGCCGCGCCGTCCGCGAAGAGCGAGGCGGTCGGCGTCATGAGGCGAACGGGGCCGCCCGCCCCGTCGAGCGCCGGCACCGGTAGACTGAGGATCCGCCCGACCCGACGCCTCCTCGCCGCTCCCGACGACAGACCGGAGGGATGCCGAGAGGCGCCGCGGCCCGCCGACCGACGATCCGCCGCCGCCGGTCGGCCCCCACCAGGCGATACCCGAGGCCGTCTGCCCACATGACCGCATCCGCGCCCGCGTTCGACTCCATCTCCCCCGCCATCCCCGACGCCATCCCCGAGCCCCAGGCTCGCAGCCTCCACCGCTGGAACATCGGGCTCGCGGCCATCCACGCCGTGCAGGCGCTCGTGATCCTCGCGCTCTCGTTCGCGAAGAGCCCGATGGTCACCGCGCCGGTCGTGAGCAGCTACCTCACGTTCGACACTGCGACGCAGACCCTCGTCCCGGCTACGCGGACGCTCTTCGACCTGCCGATCGGGCCGATGGTCGCGCTCTTCTTCCTCTTCAGTGCCGCCGCCCACTTCATCGTGGCCTTCCCGGCACGGCGGTGGTACGAGCGGAGCCTCGCCCGAGGCCAGAACCCGGCCCGCTGGATCGAGTACGCCCTGTCGTCGAGCGTCATGATCGTCGTCATCGCGGAGCTCTCGGGGATCCAGGAGATCGGGACGCTCGTCGCGATCTTCGGCATCAACGCGGCGATGAACCTCTTCGGCTGGAGCATGGAGGCCGCGAACGAGGGCCGGGCCCGTCCGCAGTGGCTCCACTACGTCTTCGGCTGCATCGCCGGGGTCGTCCCGTGGATCGTCATCGCGATCGCCCTCGCGACGTCCGCCACGGAGCCGGGCGCCACCCCGGCCCCCACCTTCGTGTACGTCATCTTCGTGTCGCTGTTCATCAGCTTCAACGTCTTCGCGTTCAACATGATCCTCCAGTACCGGAAGACCGGGCGCTGGGCCGACTACCTGTACGGGGAGCGCGTGTACATGCTCCTCAGCCTCATCGCGAAGACGATCCTCGCGTGGCAGGTGTTCGCGGGGACGCTCCGCCCGTAGCGATCGCGGGGGACTGCGCTCGCCGGACCGATTCGTGCACCGGACCGGCGTGCGGTGGGGTCGGCAGCCCCTTCGGAAGCGAGACCTTCGACCGGATGGGCTGGAGGCGGCCGTTCTACGGCGCGGTGGTCACCTCGATCTCGCGCCATGCCGCCAGTGACGGGCTCGCCGAGGTGGTCACCCGGACGTAGCGGATGTCCGCCTGCGGCGTGGCCAGGGTCTGCTCCAGCCACTGGTTGTCAGTGGTCTCGCCCTGGAACTCGGCCAGGATGACCTCGCGGCCGTCGGCCGTCCGGCCGCTCACCTGGTGAGCCGTCGGGCCGGCGGTGTCCTGGGAAGTCAGCAGGCGTATCCCCTCGATGGTGCGCGGGGTCCCGAGGTCGACTTCGATCCAGCCGGGCAGCGGACGTTCGCCGGCGCTCCAGAATGTGTCGGCCTGCCGGTCGAAGGCGTTGCCGGGGGGATCGCCAAGGCGGGTCCCGGAGGCGTAGGAGACCAGGCCATCGGGCGAGGTCCAGGTGTTCGGCGGATAGAAGTGGTCGAGCAGGGCGTTGTTCATGTGGGTGGACCCGGCCGAGATCATGTTCACATCAGCGGCGATACCGCCATCACGCATGGTGACCACCCCTTCGGCGATGGCCGTCACCATGGCGTCCCATTCCTGCATCCAGTCCCAGGGCACGAGCGGGGGCGAAGGCGCCGGCACGACCGGTGTCGTCGGTCGCGGCGAGGCCGCGGCCAGGGCGGCACGAGCGGCGGCAAGATAGTCGAGCACCACCCCGGCGGTCGCGCGGATGCGCGCTTCGTCTCCACCGCCCCCGATGGCATCCTTGAGAGTCTGGTTGAAGGCCGTCCAGGCCTCCGACTCGGAGCCGGTGTCCGGGTTGCCGATGGCCAGAAACAGCTGCTCCATGACCAGGTCTTCCGGGTCGGGGACAGCGGTCGGCGTGGGAGCCGGAGCGGGGGAGCCGGGCGAAATGGGCAGCGTGGTGTCCGGGGTCGCGAGCGCGGTCGTGGCAGGGACGGCGGTGATCGAGGGACTCGCCGGCGAAGGGGCCGCACATCCGGCCATCAGGGCCGCGATCACGCTCACGGCAAGGAGGGTCACGCCGCGGTGGCCAGGTCGTCGAGCGTTCATGTCGCCCCCGTCGCTCTGCCACGCACCATGCCGGGGTCGCGATGCGTGGCGGATCGGCCATGCTCGGAGCAGCGCCCGGGCCGGCCACCGGTGGCACGCACTCCATGAGCAACGTGAGCGTGATCGGGCCATTTGTCAAAGTCGTCGTCACTCGGTCATGCCGCAGATCCGGGTTCGCCGAGCGAGGTTCACCGTGACCTGCTCGTCCGGTCGGAGCTCTCGCTTCCGATGGGGACCCCTGGATCCATCGGACGCCGCCCGCGTCGAGACGACTCGGACACGACGAAGGCCCGGTCCGCGATGGACCGGGCCTTCGTGCTGCTGTGCGGCGACAAGGTCGCCGCCGGGGTGTCAGGCGGCCTTGACCCTGACGGCGCGTGCCCCCTTGGGGTTCTGCTCGACCTCGAACTCGACCTTCTCGCCGCCGGAGAGGCGATCGAAGTCGAGCGAGCTGTCGAGCGAGTCGCGATGGAAGAAGTACTCCTTGCCGTCTTCGCCGGCGATGAAGCCGAATCCGCGCTCGGAGATGACCTTCTTCACGGAACCTGTGGCCACGATTGTCTCCTGGTCTCTTCTCAAGCTGAGTCGTTCGACGCACGGCCGGCTCGAGAAGAACCTACGACCACACGGTCCTTCGACAGCCGAAGGGGCTCTGAGTCTATACCCTCCGGCTACATGCGCCCGACGAGGTGGCCGATCGCGACGCCGGCGATCGCAGCTGCCGCGGCGATGGCGAGGGTCTGGAACGTCGTGACGACCATGCTGCGCTGCGCGACGATGCCGCGCCCGATCCCGAGGAGGATGAGGAGCGCGGTCGTGATCACGAGCGAGACCACCCGGGCCTCGTCGATCGGCAGGAAGATGAACGGGATGACCGGGATGGACGCCGCGATCACGTCTGATGCGAACATCCACGCGGCGTGGGCCCGCGGATCCTGGTGCGCGGTGTCGCCGAGTCGCAGCTCGACGGCCTCCTCGTAGGCGAGCATCGTGCTGGGCTCACGCAGGAGAGCGGTCACCACGGTCGACGCCTCCGCGTCGGTGAACCCGAGGCTGTCGAGACGCGCGGCGATCCGGGCTCGGACCGCCTCGGGGTCCCGCTCGAGCTCCTCGCGCTTCGCCTCGATCTCCGCGCGCGCTCGATCACGCATCGACTGTGCCTCGAGGTACGCGCCCGCCATCATCGAGACCGCTGCGGCGACCGCGCCGGTCGTGCCCGCGAGGACCACGGCGTGGCTGTCCGACGAGCCCGCGGCCACGCCGAAGACGAGGCCGAAGATCGAGACGGCCCCGTCCTCCATCCCGAAGATGATGTCCCCGACGGATGCCTGGAACGATCCGGCGATCCGGGCCCGGGCGCCGCGGGGTCCCTGTCCCTCGCTCATGGCCACAGTGTGAGAGTCATGGCCCGTCCGCGTGACATCATCCGCGCATGGGGATGGGCAGGGGCATGGGAGTGGGCGCGCGATGACGCGCGACAAGACGGGGCTCACGAGCGCCGGGATCCTCCTCTGGCGGAGAGACCCCGACGGGATCCGCGTGCTCCTCGCGCATCCCGGAGGCCCGTTCTGGGTGAGCAAGGACGCCGGCCACTGGACCGTGCCCAAGGGCGAGGTCCGTCCCGGCGAGGCGCTCGTCGACGTCGCCCGGCGCGAGTTCCTCGAGGAGACCGGCCATCCGACTCCGGACGGTCCCGCGATCGCGCTCGGCGAGATCACGCAGAAGTCGGGGAAGCGCGTCGTGGCGTGGGCGCTCGAGGGGGACGTCGACCCGGCGCGCGCGGTGAGCAACACGTTCGAGATGGTGTGGCCGCCGCACTCGGGCCGCATCGAGGCGTTCCCGGAGATCGATCGCGTCGAATGGTTCGACCTCGTCGAAGCCCGGCGGCGCATCAAGGCGGCCCAGGCGCCGTTCCTCGATGCGCTCGCCGAGGCGCTCCGCGTGGCGTGACCCGTCAAGGTCGGGGGCGTGCCTCAGGCCGCGGCGGCCCTCGCACCGGGGATCGTCGCACCGGGGATCGTCGCACCGGGTCCCCAGAAGCGCTCCGCGCGCACGTCGCCGAACCCGCGGCCGCGGAGCAGGCGCTCGGCACCGTCGACCATCCCCGGGTTGCCGCACAGGTAGGCGACCGTCGCGGCCGGGTCGAGGGCGAGATCGCTGCAGAGATCCGCCAGCGCGGCTTCGGTCCGCCCCACGCGCCCGCGCCACTTCGCGTTCGCCGGCTCGTCGGGTCGCGAGATCGTCGGGACGTACGTGACGAGCCCGTCGCGGGCCCACGCCTCCAGGCGGGCGCGCTCCGCGAGGTCCGCAGCGTGGCTCACGCCGTGGACGAGGACGATGCGGGGCGGGCGGCCGCGACCCGCGAGCGCGTGGACCATCGAGACGAACGGGGCGAGCCCGGTCCCCGACGAGACGAGGAGGTGCGTCCGGGGGTCGTCCGGTTCGAGGACGAAGACCCCCTTCGGCGGTCCCAGGCGGACGCGCGTCCCTGAAGCGGCGCGCCAGAGATGCGGCGTGAGCGCGCCATCCGGGACGCGGCGGACCAGGAACTCGTGGGCCTGCGCGGTGCGCGGGCACGCGGCCGTCGAGTAGGGCCGCTGGACGATCCGGCCGTCCACCCGGAGGCCGAGCGCGAGGTACTGGCCTGCGATGAACGCTGCGATCGGGCCGTCCGGATGGACGACGAACCGGGCGACCGTCGGGCTCATGTCCTCCCGCCCGATGATCGTCGCGTTCTCGGCCGCTTCGATCGGTGAGGGACGGCTGCCGCGTGGGCCCGACCGCAACGGCGGGGTCGGTGACGTTGCCTCTGCCGCCGCCACGGCGGGTGCGATCCCTCGGGACCCGTTCATGCCGCGAGCGCGTCGACGGCGTCGCGCGCCCAGTCCGCGTCGATGAACCAGCCGCGATCGATCTCCTCGAAGAACGCCCACTCGGGCCTGAGCCGGTGCGCCTGGGCGATGGCGCCCTGCGGGCACGCGGTGACGCATGCGCCGCACTCGATACAGCCCTCCGGGTCGATGTACGCCTTGCGGTCGGCGGCGGGGTCGAAGGTGATGCAGTCGACCGGGCAGACGGTCATGCAGACCTGGTCGGTGTGGTCGATGCACGGGGCGGCGATCACGTACGCCATCGTGGCCTCCTTCGTCGGCGGTGCAGATGCCGGTACCTCGTGCGAGGCGGCGGCATGACGAGAGGCTCCCGCACGGCGATGTGAGCGACGTGTGGCCGGAGTGTGAAGACGCCCATCCGCCCGGTCCCGCGGATGGGCGTGGGCCGGGCGGAAGGGGCGGGCCTGCGAGCGGATCCGGTCGGGGGCGCTCAGTACGCGCCGTGCTCGCGCAGGGCGTCACGCATCGCGAGGAGGTTCTCCGGCGGCACGTTCGCCTGGATGTTGTGGACCGTCGCGAAGACGAAGCCGCCCCCGGGCATGAGGTCGTCGAGCCGGCGCCGGACCTCGTCGCGTACCTCCTGTGGCGTCCCGAAGCCGAGCACGCGCTGCGTGTCCACGCCGCCGCCCCAGAAGGCGATCTCGCTCCCGAAGTCGCGCTTGAGGGCCGCCGAGTCCATCCCGACGGCGCTGACCTGGACCGGGTTGAGCACGTCGACGCCGACCTCGATGAAGTCCGGGATGAGCGGCCGGACGGCGCCGCACGAGTGGAGCGCCACCTTCGCGGCGGATCGCGCGTGGATCGTCCGGAAGACCTCGGCCTGGCGCGGCTTCACGTACCGGCGATACGTCTCGGGCGAGATGAGGAGCGACTGCTGCGTCCCCAGGTCGTCGCCCTCGAAGAAGACGTCGACGAGGTCGCCGATCTCGTCCATGACGCGCTCGTAGTAGGCGAGCTTCCACTCGAGGACGCGGTCCATGAGCGCACACGCGAGGTCGGGATCGGCGGCGAGGTCGAGGTAGAAGCGCTCGAGACCCCGGAGCCAGCTCGCCGTCTCGAGGACGCCGCCCCCGAAGCCCCAGACGCACACGGCCCGTCGCTCCTCGTCGCGGATCCGGAGGCACGTCTCGCGCATCCCCGCGACGCGACCGGGATCCTGCGGGTCGGGTCCCGGATGGCTCGCGATGTCGGAGGCGGCGACGTCGTCTCCGCCCAGCGGGTGCTCGAAGAGGTCGTGGTAGAGGCCGCCCTCGAGCGGCATGCGGTAGCCGAGGCCGAAGTCGTCCCAGTAGAGCGCGTACCCGTCCGCCACCCCTTCGCGGGCGCGGCTGCGGACCGGGTCGCCGGGGAAGGCCCCGCCGGTGTCGACGCCGAGCGCGTCCCGCACGTCGTCATCGACGACTGCCAGGTGCTGGATCCGATCGAGGAGGCGCGGCGCGCCCGGCGGCAGGCCCAGTGCGGACCGAAGCGGCCCGTAGGCGCCCACGTGGATCCCGGTGACGATCGTGGACCCCAGGTCGAACGGCACGCGATCGGGCTCCCGATGGTCGAGGGTCGTGAGCACCCGGTCGCGACCGTCCATCGACATCACCTCGGCTGGCTTCGGCTGGATCCTGATGGCTCCAGATGGCTCGGCCGCCATCATGCGCCGCCGGCGGTCGTGGCATCCTGCCCCCATGGACGCGAGGCTCCTCCGGTTCGGCGAGATCGAGGTCGAAGGCCAGCGGTTCGCGCACGACGTCATCGTGGACCGCGGGCGTGTCTCCAGGCGCAGCAAGGGACCCTCGAAATCGCGCCGCGACGAGTTCGGCCACACGCCGCTCACCGCGGCGGAGCCGATCCCGTGGGGGCCACGCGGGTCGATCCTCGTCGTGGGGACGGGCATGGACGGCATGCTCCCGATCGCGGACGACGTCGACGACGAGGCGCGGCGGCGCGGCGTCGACGTCGTCGTGCTGCCGACGCGGGAGGCCTGCCGGCTCCTCCGCGACACGCCGACGGCGGAGGTGCGCGCGGTCCTGCACGTCACCTGCTGAGCGGCCGCGCGCCGGTGGCCCCGCGCCCCCGGCCGTCCCGGCGCGGTTCCACCGCTGAGGGCGCTGGCCGCGCGCCTCCCCGTCCGCCCCCGGCCTGACGCCGCGGTCGGACTCGATCAGCCGGTCGATCGAAGCGCCGCTGCCCGGCTCCACGCCGTGCGCAGTCCGAGTCCGGCGACCCAGCCATCGATGTAGGCGAAGTCGAGCGACTCCCCTCCGATGTCGAGCATCGCCGCAACGTCGCTGAGCTGCCGATCCAAGCCGCTGGCCACGGCCCATTCGAGCTTGGCGACGATCGTGTCCTCGGGGCTGGCGATCCAGGCGGGTGTGCCCAGAAGGTTCGCGTGGGTCCGCCGGCCGAACTGCTCCAGAGAGAAGGCTCGGTCCTTGCGAACCAGGAAGTCGACCTTCCAGCCGGTCGTCGCCTCGATCGCATTGAACTGCGTGCGGTCGTCGAGAGCGCGGAGCGCTGCGGCCGCATCGACATACAGCCCCGCTGCCTCGAGCTCACCTACCAGCCGGCGGAGCCCCCCTGGGTCTGGATCGATGACGATGTCGAGGTCGCGCGTGGCCCGAGGTTCTCCGTGGTATGAGCTCGCGACGGACCCGGTGATCATGTAGGGCACGCGGGCGCGCTCCAACTGGGCGACCGTGGCGGCGAGGAGGGCCCCGAGGCTCACGTGACGGGGGCGATACGCCGGGCACGTCCGCGGATCGTGTCCTCCCCGCCGAGGAGGATCGCCACCAGCGCTGCCCGTACCTCGGCGTCCGAGTAGGCCGGGTGACGCTGCCGGATCCCGGCTGCGGCGATGGCCCGGATCTCGTCGCACATCTCTGCCGCCACGGCCAGTCGCTGCTGGGGCGTCATCTGACGAAACGCCTCGCGCTGACGTTCGAGGGCTGCCGGCGACGTGTCGAGCAGGGGCATCGTGCGCAACAGTAGCGTGCCCATTCGCACCCGAGCACGACGGGTCGTCGCGGCGCCGGCCGCCGCCTCCGCGGGCCGCACGTGGCCGCGGCATCGCCCGTCCACCGTCGCATTGCCGTTGCCCATGGCCGGCGCGCCGGCGACGCGACTACCGGTCGCGAAGAGCGTCCCGGACGGCCGCCCCGAGACGGCGGGCGGCCTCCGCGAGCTCCGGCGGCGAGTAGCGCGAGAATGCGAGGCGCAGCGATCCCCGGGCGCCGCTGCCATCGACGTAGAACGCCCGCCCCGGCGCGTACGCCGTCCCCCGGGCCTCGGCGGCGGGGAGGAGCGCGCCGGCGTCGAGGCGCCCCGGGAGCGTCGTCCACGTGAAGTACCCGCCCCGCGGGACCGTCCACGATGTCTCGCGCGGAAGGTGCTCCTCGAGCGCCGCGAGCAGCGCGTCCCGCCGTGCCCGGTACGCGGTGCGGAGCATGTCGACGTGCGGTGCGAAGGCTCCCGACGCGCCGAACGTGGCGACGACGAGGGCCTGGAAGTGCGCGATCCCGCCGCCGGACTCCAGGAGCCCAGAGCCGGCGATCCGGGCCGCGGTGGCCGCGTCGGCGGTGAGGTAGCCGAGTCGGAGGCCCGGCGCAAGCGACTTGGAGAATGACCCGAGCCGGACCACCACGCCCGGCTCCGCGTGGCTCCACAGCGACGCGGGTGCGGCGCCGTCGTAGGCGAGCTCGCGGTAGACATCGTCCTCGATCACGACGAGGCCCTCCTCCGCGGCGAGGGCCACGAGCTCGCGCCGCCGGTCCTCGACGAGCGTGGCGCCCGTCGGGTTGTGGAAGGTCGGGATCGTGTAGACGAAGCGGGGGCGGCGGCCGGACGCGCGGAGCCGCACGACCAGCTCACCGAGGGAGTCGACGCGGAGCCCGCCCCCGTCGAACGGGACCGCCACGAGGTCGAGCGGGTGGTCGCGGAGGATCCGGACGGCGAGGTGGTAGGTAGGCGACTCGACGAGCACCACGTCCCCCGGCGACGCGAGCAGCGTCACCACGAGGTCGAGGGCGTGTGATGCGCCCGCGGTGGCGACGATCTCGTCCACGAGGGGCGATCGCGCGTCGGTGGCCCCGAGTCGCTCGCGGACGAACTCGCGGAACGGCACGGGGCCCGCGTCCCTGCCGTAGCCGAGCGCGTCGGAGCCGTGGCGGGCGAGGGTCTCCGCGGCCGCGGCCCGCAACCCCTCGACGGGGAGGAGGTCGAGGCCGGGGTGGCCCTGGGAAAGGTCCAGGATCCCGGGGCGGTCGGCGAGCTGGAGGAGCGCTCGAGGGTCGGCGGTCATCGGCGTCTATGGTGACCGCCCGGACGGGAACGCGCACCCTCGACCCGCGCGGTCGAGCGGTCCGGCGCATCCTGTCGTGGCAGCGGCCGCCGGCCCGGCGGCCTCCAGGACACGAGGTGGCTCAGATGCTCGAGCTGATGGAAGGCATGCCCTCCGGCGTCGTGGCGGTCCGGGCCGTCGGCAAGGTCACTGCCGACGACTACCACGCGGTCCTTGATCCGGCGGTCGAGGCGTCGGTCCGGAAGACCGGCACCGTGCGGATCCTCTACGTGCTCGGTCCCGATTTCGAGTCGTACTCGCTCGGCGCGATGCTCGCCGACACCGCCGAGTCGCGGCATCTCGGCCGGTGCGAGCGGATGGCGGTCGTCACGGACGTCGGCTGGGTGCGTGACGCCGTGGGGCTCTTCCGGCATGCGATGCCCGCGCGCCTCGAGCTCTACGCGGTGTCGGACCTCGACGCCGCGAAGGCGTGGGTCAGCGGCTCCTGACGGGGGAAACCTCCGTGTCGGGGCAACGCCGTCCCGGCACGGAGACGCGCGGTGCGCATCGGTCGCGTCGCGCCGGCCCGTGCGCCGGATCCCCGGACGGCATACTGGAACCACACGCCGTGGCGGCCGTTATCGTCCCCCGCGATCCCTCGGAGCCGACGAATGACCGAACAGCACGCCTCCTCCACGACCGCACCGACCCGCATCGAGACCGACTCGATGGGCCCCATCGAGGTGCCCGCCGGCCACTACTGGGGCGCGCAGACGCAACGTTCGCTCCACCACTTCGACATCAGCGGGGACCGGATGCCGACGGGGATCGTGCGCGCGTTCGGGATCCTCAAGCGGGCCTCCGCCGAGGTGAACACCGACCTCGGGTCGCTCACGCCGGAGAAGCGCGACCTCATCGTCGCCGTCGCCGACGAGGTCGCCGACGGGTCGCTCGCCGACGAGTTCCCGCTTCGCGTCTGGCAGACCGGGTCGGGGACCCAGTCGAACATGAACGTCAACGAGGTGATCGCCGGCCGGGCGAACGAGATCGCGACCGGGACGCGTGGCGGGAAGAAGCCCATCCATCCGAACGACGACGTCAACAAGAGCCAGTCGTCCAACGACACGTTCCCGACGGCGCTCCACATGGCGGTCGCGATGGACCTCAACGAGCGGCTGCTGCCCGCCGTGCGCGGCCTTCGCGATGCGCTCGGCGAGAAGCGGGTGGCGTTCGACGAGATCGTGAAGATCGGCCGGACGCACCTGCAGGACGCCGTGCCGCTCACCCTGGGCCAGGAGTTCAGCGGATACGTCGCGCAGCTCGACGGCGACATCGACCGCATCGAGCTCACGCTTCCGGGCCTCTACGAGCTGGCGCTCGGCGGGACGGCCGTCGGCACCGGGCTCAACGCCCATCCCGAGTTCGGGGTCCGGGTCGCGGCCCGCATCGCCGAGCTCACCGACCTCCCGTTCGTCACCGCCCCGAACAAGTTCCAGGCGCTCGCGGGGCAGGAGGCGACCGTCTTCGCGTCGGGTGCGCTTCGGACCCTCGCGACGAGCCTCATGAAGATCGCGAACGACATCCGCTGGCTGGGCTCCGGCCCGCGCGCCGGCCTCGGCGAGCTGCGCCTGCCGGAGAACGAGCCGGGCAGCTCGATCATGCCGGGCAAGGTGAACCCGACACAGGCCGAGATGATCACGATGGTCTGCGTCCAGGTCTTCGGCTACGACGCGACGGTCGCGTTCGCCGGGTCGCAGGGGAACTTCGAGCTCAACGTCTTCAAGCCCGTCATCGCCTACGACCTGCTCCATGCGATCGACCTCCTCACCGACGGATGCCGGTCGTTCACGGAGCACTGCATCGTGGGGCTCGAGGCGGACGGCGAGCGGATCGCCGACCACGTGGGCAACAGCCTCATGCTCGTGACGGCACTCGCGCCGTCCATCGGGTACGACCGTGCGGCGGAGATCGCGAAGAACGCCCACAAGAGCGGCTCGACGCTCCGCGAGGCGGCCATCGCGTCCGGCTACCTCACGGCCGAGGAGTTCGACGTGTCGGTGCGCCCGGAGGAGATGACCCGACCGACCGCGGGGCGCTGAGCTCGATGGCGGAGACCCGGGCCGGGACGGGCGAGGGGGTGGCCAGCGGGGTGATCATGGTCGCGATGGTCGACCTCCCGCCGGCGCCGCGCGACACCTCGACCGCGACCCGGCTGCTGCTCGCCTGCGGGATCGTCGGCCCGGTCGCGTTCTGGTCGCTGAGCATCGCGGCGATGCTCTCGTGGCCGGGCTATGACCCGGTCTCCGATTCGATCAGCGGCCTCATCTACGCGCCGGAGGGGTGGCTGCAGGTCGACGCCTTCATCCTGCTCGCGGTCCTCACGATGGCCTTCGCCGTCGGGCTGGGCTGCGTCGCCGGTGCCACGCCTGCCGACCGCTCCGTCGTCCGCGCGGCGCTCCTCGTCCTCGCCGTCTGGGAGCTCGGGTTCGCGCTCTTCCCGGCGAACACGCCGGGCGGCTCGTCGTTCCACGGGACGGCGCACATGGTCGTGCTCGGGACCTTCGCGCTCGCGTTCCCGGTGCTGAGCTTCCGGATCGGTCGCGTCCTCCGGCGCGACGACCCATGGCGGCGAGCGGGCACTCTCACCTTCGCCGTGACCCTCGTCATGGCCGTCGCGATCGTCGGGGTCGTCCTCACGGTCGCGGGCCCCCTGGATCCCTGGACGGGCGTGCTGGAGCGCATCTGGGTGGCCGTGCCATCCCTCTGGCTCGTCGGGCTCGCCGTCCACGGGCTGCTCGTCTCGGCCGGGCACTTCTCCGGCCCGCGCCCCCAGGCGTAGCCTGCCGCAGCGGACCCCGCCGCTCGGGGAAGCCCCCGGCGTCAGGCGAACGCGACCGAGGCGTACCCCACGGTCCGAGTCCGGGACGAGCCCGCGAGGTCCGCGGAGGTGGCGCGGGCGAGGGGGACGCCGCGGGTCGCACCCATCCCCTGCAGCGCCCGCAGCCCGGCGAGCGTCGCCTCCAGGCCGCACAGGCCGCAGTCGAGTCCGGCGGAGCCCTCCGAGCGCACGTCCTGCTCCACGGCGAGGGTCACGGCCGTGTCGAGCGCGGTCAGGCCCGGCAGGTGGCGCTCGGTCACGGCCTCGGCGACCAGGGCCGGCGGGTAATGCGCGAAGTCGGTCGAGATCACGAGCGCGATCCGCTCCCCTTCGGCTCGCCGGTCGGCGAGGAGCGCCCCGAGCGCGTCGCCGCCCGTCACCGCCTCCCGCGGGTCGCAGCCGGCGGTGAGCGCCACGAGCCGCGCGCGGGGGAGGAGCCTGGCCATGAACGGGAGCTGGACCTCGACGGCGTGCTCGGTCGCATGGGCGGATGCGTTCGCGACGAACGGCGCGCCGAGCGCGACGACGGCGGAGGCGAGTGCGGCATCGACGTCCACCGCCCCGCCGGGGAGCGCCCACCGCTCGGCCGGCGAGACGCCGATCGCGCGGAGCCACGGTGCCGTGTGGCACGTGCCGACGACGACGACCGTGTCCGGCCGCGACCCGGCGAGTGCGAGCCAGCCGGCCGCCGCCGCGGGCCCGGAGTAGACGAGTCCCGCGTGGGGGACCAGCACGCCGATCGGCTCGGCGGGCGCTCCCGGAGGCGTCGGCCAGCGCCGCTCGGCCTCGTCGAGGCATCGGTCGACGATCCGCTCGACCTCGCCGGGATCGTCGGGGTAGAAGGATCCCGCGACCGCCGGTGACCTCGTCCGTCCGCGCTCCCCGCTCACCGTCCCACCTCCGCATCGCCCGCTGTCGCCACCCTGCCGCCTGCGGATCCTGTGCCGTCGGCCGCGGGGCCCGCAGGCTGGGCGCCACCGGACCCGGCGCCGTCGAAGATCCCCGCGAGCGTCCTGCCGCAGTCCGGGCACCGTCCGCCGACGAGGCGGTCACCCACGAGGCGGTAGCCCTGTCGCGTGATGAGCGGGGCATCGCATCCCGCGCATCGCGTGATGCCGTCGTCCCGGCCCGCGTCGGACCCCAGGTTGCCCGGGTAGACATGGAGCAGGCCGGCGTCATGCCCGATCGATGCCGCCCGACGTACCGATGCCACGGTCGTCGGGGAGACGTGGCCCATCCGGTAGGCGGGGAAGAACCTGCTCACGTGCCAGGGAGTCTCCGGCCCGACCTCGCGCGCGAGCCACGCGGTCAGGTCGCGGAGCATCGCGGGATCGTCCGTGTGGCCGGGGACGAGGAGCGTCGTCACCTCGACCCAGACGCCGGCCCGCCGCAGGCCGACGATCGACTCGAGGACCGGCGCCAGCCGCGCGCCGCAGAGCCTCCGGTAGACCGCGTCGTCGAAGCCCTTGAGGTCCACGTTCGCCGCGTCGAGCAACGGTCCGAGGACCTCGATCGCCTCCGGCGTGAGGTACCCGTTGGTCACGACGACATTGCGCAGGCCGGCGCGATGGGCGAGGCGTGCGACGTCGACGAGGTACTCGACGAAGATCGTCGGCTCGACGTACGTGAATGCGATGGCTCGTGCGCCCGCGCGCACCGCCTCCGCCACGACCTCGGTGGGCGTCATCGAGAACGTCGGTGGCGCCATGCCCTCGTGGGGTGCCTGCGCGATCTCCCAGTTCTGGCAGAACCCGCACCGGAACGGGCAGCCCACGGTGGCGATCGAGTACGCGGTGCTCCCCGGGAGGACGTGGTAGAGCGGCTTCTTCTCGATCGGGTCCAGGTGCGCGGCCACGAGCTCGCCGTAGACGAGCGAGAAGAGCCTCCCGTCGCGGTTCTCGCGGACGCCGCAGATCCCGCGTCGGCCCGGGCGGACGAGGCAGCGATGGGCGCAGAGGACGCACCTGACGCTCGGCGGTCCCGGGGGCGCGTACGGGTCGTCCCCTTCGGACCAGAGGATCGCCTCGGCCACGCCCCGCGTGCGACGAACGTCGCCACCGTCGGCCGCCTCGGCGTCGAGGCCGACCCCGCGGGCGGGCGGCGCGCTCGTGTATCCCTCGTCGGATCGATGGTGAAACGGCATCTGCGGCTCCCGGTCGATCGTCCGCCTCCGAGGGCCCGCGGGGGAGTGCCCTTCCTCCCGAAGTCGTGCTGCGGGCACGGGCCACGTCCTGCCGAGCCCTCAGCGTCGGGGCGGCCGGCGCTACTGGACGCAGAACTCGTTGCCCTCGGGGTCGTTCATCCGCACCCAGTACTCGCCGTGCTGCTCCATCGGGCCGCGCGCGTCGGCCGCGCCGAGCGCCCGCAGGCGCTCGACCTCGGCGTCGATCCGCCGCCGGCGCTCCTCGTCGGAGACGCCGTGGCCGCCGCTCGCGTTCACGTCGAGATGGACCCGGTTCTTCGCGACCTTGGGCTCGGGCACGCGCTGGAAGAACAGCCGCGGCCCGGCGCCGTCGGGGTCCTCCGCGGAGGACCAGTCGTTCCAGCGCTCCTCGGGGATCCCCATCGACCGTGCCCAGTCGTGCCAGGTCGCGTGCCCCTCCGGCGGATCCGGGATGTGGTAGTGGAGTGCCTCCGCCCAGAAGGCCGCCTGCCTGCCGGGGTCGGCACAGTCGAAGACCACCTGCACGCGCGTCGCCATCGATCCTCTCCCTGTGTCGCGATGCCGTCCGAGAAGATGTCCCGCCCGGGGACGCATGCCGGCTCTCAGGCGAGCGGGGCGAACCTCGCGGTGAAGTGCCGGAGCTGCACGGGCGCCTCGACGATCCGGAACCCGCGGAGCCCGGGCGCGCGCTCAGCGACGAAGCGGACCACCTCGATGGCGTAGTCGATGTGGCTCTGGGTGTACGTCCGGCGCGGGATCGCGAGGCGGACGAGGTCCATCGCCGCCGGCGTCTCCGTCCCGTCCGGGCGCGCCCCGAACATGACCGTCCCGATCTCGCACCCGCGGATCCCACCCTCGACGTAGAGCGCGACGGCGAGCGCCTGGCCCGGGTAGGCGAGCGGCGGGATGTGCGGGAGGAGGGCGCGGGCGTCGAGGTAGACCGCATGCCCGCCGATCGGGAGGACGACCGGGATGCCGGCCTCGGCGAGCGCGTCGCCGAGGTACCCGGTGCTCGTGATCCGGTACCGGAGGTAGTCCTCGTCGACGACCTCGCGGAGCCCCTGCGCGATCGCCTCGAGGTCGCGCCCCGCGAGCCCGCCGTACGTCGGGAAGCCCTCGGTGAGGATGAGGAGGTTCCGGCAGCGTTCGGCGAGCGCGTCATCGTCCATGGCGAGCCAGCCGCCGATGTTCGCGAGGCCGTCCTTCTTCGCGCTCATCGTCATGCCGTCTGCGTACGACGCCATCTCGCGGACGACCTCGACGATCGGCGTCGACCCGTAGCCTTCCTCGCGCTCGTGGATGAACCACGCGTTCTCGGCGAACCGGCACGCGTCGAGGAAGAGCGGGATGCCGTACCGGTCGCAGACGGCGCGGACGCCGCGGAGGTTGGCCATCGAGACGGGCTGGCCCCCACCCGAGTTGTTCGTCACGGTGACGACGACGACAGGCACGTTCGCAGGACCGGCGTCGAGGATGGTCGCCTCGAGGAGGTCGAGGTCCATGTCGCCCTTGAACGGGAGGACCGCCGACGGGACGCGCGCGGCGGCGATGACGCAGTCGACCGCGGTAGCGCCGGTCGCCTCGACGTTCGCCCGCGTGGTGTCGAAGTGGGTGTTGTTGGGCACGACCTTCCCGGGCCCGCCGATCGCGGAGTAGAGGATCCGCTCCGCGGCGCGGCCCTGGTGCGTCGGGATGACGTGGCGGAACGGGAAGAGCTCGCGGACGGCCTCGAGGAAGACGAACCACGACGGCGACCCGGCGTAGCTCTCGTCGCCGTGCTGGATCGCGGCCCACTGGTCACGGCTCATCGCCCCGGTCCCGGAATCGGTGAGCAGGTCGATGAGGACGTCGTCGGCGTGGAGCCCGAAGAGGTTCCAGCCCGCCGCCTCGATCGCTGCGAGGCGCTCCTCGCGGCTCTTCATCCGGATCGGCTCGACCGCGTGGATGCGGAACGGCTCGATGATCGTCCGGAACTCCATCGTCCTCTCCGTCCCGCGCCCCTTGCGTCGGCCGGTCGCCGACCCCTCGCTCGCGCCCGAGTCGGTCAGTCGCCTTCCATCACCGCGAGCCGCGTGTAGTAGTCGGGCAGCTCCTGGAGGTGGGCCCAGGCGATCTTCCCGGTCAGCTGCGGGTCGTCGCCGGTGACGTTCGTCCGCGGGTCGCGGTGCCCGTGCTCGAGCTCCACGGCCAGGCCGCGGCGGAACTCGTCCGGGTCGACGCCCTCCACCACGAAATCGAGCCCGATGGCGGCGGCGATCGCCGCGGCCTCCTCGGGCGTGAACTCGCGCGACGCGCTCTCACTCATCTCGTCTGCTCCCCGGGTCCGGTGCCGTGCGGCATCCCGACGGGTGGCTTCCCGTCGGCTCCGTGCGGTACCAGCATGCGCGCCTTCCGTGCCCGGCACGCTGGGGCGGCGAAGCCCGGCGGACACGGCCACGTCCCGCGCGGCGGCCCCGTCGCTCAGCCGGGGTGGATCGCCAGCGTCGTGAGGAGCGCCCGCCCGGCGGCGAGGTCGTCGGGCGCGGTCGACTCGAGGTGGTGGAGCGCCTCGTTGCTCCACGCGACGAGCCCCGGGCGCGCGTCGCGGAGCGTGGGTGAACCTTCGACGCGCGCGTGGACGTCGGCGATGAGCGCTGCGTAGAGGGCGAGGGGCGGCGTGACGCAGAGCGTCGCCTCCGCGCCGGACTGCGCCGTGAGCGGGGCGCGGAGGCGGCCGAAGAACGCCCCTACCTCGTGGGCGCGGACGTCGGTCCCCTGGGAGTGGCCGCCGAGCCGCATGATCGGCGCCGGCGACCCGAAGACGGCGAGCCGCTCGTCGCCGGCGACCGTGCCCACGCGGAGCGTGCCGCCGAACGTGAGGAACGTGTTCGTCACCGAGAGCCGGTCGACGACGACGATCGTCCCCCACGAGAACCGCGCGTCCGGGTCCGCCGTCGTCCGGTCCAGGTCGCGCTTCACGCCGTGGCCACCCGCGGTCGCCCAGTAGGCGATCCGCTCGGGGTCGAAGTGCCGGTCGGTGGGGTGGGCACGGAGCGCGACGATGAGGTTCGCGCCGGCCGGTCGGTCGGGCCGATCGCCGTGGACGAGCACGAAGCCGAGGTCGCTCACGAACGCGGCCCCTTCGGCCGGCGTGATCACGCCGTCCGCCCAGGACGCCTCCGGATCGAACGATGTCGGCTGACGCATCGACCGTGCCACCTCCCGGTCAAGTATGGACCCGGATGCGGCTCGGCCTCGGGTCGCGGCGAGAAACGGGGCCCGTATCAGTCCTTGCGCGTCCCCGCGAGGAGCCGCGCGCGGATCGCCGGGTCGGTCGCAGCGTCGATGGCGGTCCACGCCATCGCGATCGCCCCGTCGATCGTCGCGCGGTCGCCCGCCGGGGAGCCTGCCGCATCGGTGAACGCGGCCTGGTGGTTGACCGCGGGGTAGCAGTCGAGCGACATCGCCGGGTGGATCGACGGGATCACGAGCGAGACGTTCCCCATGTCCGTGGACGCGGCCGTGGGCTCCGGGCCTGCGTCGGGCCAGAAGACGCGGCCGAGGGCCCGGGCGTTCCGCTCGTAGGCGGCGACGAGGTCGGGGTCGGCGCGGACCTCCGAATAGTCGGGTCCCGCCTGGGCGATCTCCACGGTGCAGCCGGTCGCGATGGCCCCGGCCTCGAAGCACGCGAGGATCCGCGACTTCACTCCCTCGAGGCCTTCGATCGTCGGCGCCCGGAACATGTAGTCCATGACGGTCTCGTGCGGGATGATGTTCATCGCGTCGCCGCCCTTGAGGACGATCCCGTGCGCCTGGACGTCGAGGGGCAGCTGCTGGCGGAGGAGGCCGATCGCCACCTGGGCCACCACGAGCGCGTCCCCCGCGTTCACGCCGAGCCACGGGAACGCGGCCGCGTGCGCGGCCTTGCCGCGGTACGTCACGGTCACGTGCCCCGCCGCGATCATCGGCATGTCCGCGGTCTCGTACGGCGCGGGGTGGACCATCATCGCGGCGTGGATCCCGTCGAAGCCGCCGCGCTCGAGCATGAAGACCTTCCCGCCGCCGCCCTCCTCGGCCGGAGTTCCGATGACCACGACCTCGATGCCGACCTCGTCTGCCACCGCGGCCAGCCCGAGTCCGGCGCCGACGGCGGCCGCGGCGATGACGTTGTGGCCGCACGCGTGCCCGACCGACGGCAGGGCGTCGTACTCCGCGCAGATGCCGATCCGGAGCGGCCCCGACCCGGCGCGCGCGATGAACGCGGTCGGGAGGTCGCAGGCGCCGCGCTCCACCCGGAACCCGGCGAGCTCGAGCGAGTCCGCGACGAGAGCGGACGTCTCCGTCTCGGCGAATCCGAGCTCGGGACAGGCATGCACGCGGTGGCTGAGATCGAGGAGCGCGTCGCGCGATCCATCGATCCTGCGGTGGGCGATCTCCTTGGGGTCCATCGTTCCTCCGGGCCGCGCGAGCGGCCTCGAGCGGGTCGTGCCGCGGCCTGCAGGTCGCGCGCCCATCGTAGACTCCGGCGCTGAGCGACGTGACCGACGACCCGGGCGCGAGCATCGGCGCGCGGGGGATCCTCGTGGTCCGGGGCGCCGCCGCGGAAGTGCGCCGCGACCTCCTCGCCT
>JBAWVU010000013.1:0-21155 GCA_037147135.1 Chloroflexota bacterium | reverse complement strand
GTGACAAAGTCGCTGGCCGCTTAGCTCGGACAGAATCGCTGGCCGTTGACACCGGTCCTGAAGTCGCTTGACATCTGCGGCGTCTGCGCTATCGTGGCGATACGTCATGGAGAGCATGCGATGCAGAAGAAGCAGTTTCTGACGCCGGCGGACATCGCGCTCGAACTGGACATCAGCACGAGCACCGTGCTGCGGAAGATCCATGCTCGCGAGATCCCGGCCATCGCCGTCTCGGATCGGATCTACCGGATCCCCGCGGCGAGCTTCGAGTTGTACAAGGCGGGCCGGTTGCAGAGCGCGCAGCCCGCGCCCTTGGGCCGTCCGCGTCCTCGTCCCCGCATCGGCGAGGGCGAGTCCACGCCGGTCGCGGTCGGCGTCGCCGCGCTGCGGCGCGCGTAGGTGGCGACGATCCCGGAGCTGCAAGCCTACCTCGGGGACCTCTCAGCCATCCTCTGGAACTTCGGGGCCGAGTTCCCGTGTCCGACACTCGATCCGTATGACGACGGGTCGCACGGGTTCGTCATCTCCGCCCTCCTGCCGGGGAGCGCGACGCCAAAGCCCGCATTGATCAAGTTGATGGAGACCTGGGAGCCGTCGCGAGAAGGCCAGTACGCCCTGGCCGAATACGACTACGACTTCATCGAGCACCCACTGGACCGCCGGCGCGGCTATCACCGGCACGACGCGGAGGACTTCCTGCGGGAGTTCGGCGTAGCCGTGCACGAACACTGTGAGGAGGTCCTCGAGAAGCCGGCCTGCGACCACTACATGGGCTTGCCGATCGACGGCTACGAGGCCATCCGGCGGTTCACGATCCTGTGGGGACAGCCCGGCCCGCTCGGCTGCTCCAAGTTGCAGTGCATCGGGTAGAAGACGCCGCGACAGTGCGCACGGCTGCTTGTGCGCCCGACTCAGAACCCGTAGCCGATCGCGCGGGGGCGGATCAGCGGTCTCCTGACCGCTCCGGCTGCTTGCGGGGATGACGTGCGCACCGGGTCGATCCTCGACCAGCCGCTGGGAGGATCGCTCTTGGCCGGTGAAACGAGAGCGCCGGTTCCCCAAGTCCCGGGGTCTACTCCAGGCAGCGCGACTCGGAGCAGCCCGGCTCGCCGGTCCAGGCAGCGATCAAGACCGTCACGCCGGCGTAGCCGTCACGGATCGGGGAACCTTCGTAGTGATCACATGCCGCGTCGCCGAGGGGCCGCTCGCAGTGCTCGTGCACCACCACGAGATGGCGGCGCTCGAACCACTCCGGGTCATGGAGATGGAAGGCCCGCCGGAAGTCTCGCTCGCGATCGATGAGCTCGTACTCGTATCCGTCGCGCTCGAACAGCTCGCCGTCGATCGGCCGGAGGCGCTCCCGAACCTCGAGGGTCGAGAGCGCGGGCACTCGTCCGTCGGGAAGCGATCCGATCAGCTCGAAGCTCAACGAACCATCGTCGGCCTCCAGGACCTCGACAGGCTCACCGGGCGCCGGCTTCATGAGCACGACCCCGTAGCGCTCGAGGAGCTCGACGACGCGAGAGACGTAGTCGTCGACCGCAGGATCGGTGAGCGGCATCGGTGCTAGCGGGTCGCCGCTTCGGGAGCCGGGATGGACTCGCTGGTGCCCAGCTCCACGGCCTCAGCCACCTGCCGTCGCACCACGCCCCGTCGGACGGTCGATGTGCCGCGCTCGATGCGATGGAGCGCGGGCGCCGGGATGCGGACCAGTCGCGCCGAGACGCGGATAGCAGGCAGCTCCCCGCGCTCGACCATGCGACCAACGGTGTCGTGGCTGACTCGAAGCCGCTCCGCGACCTCCTTGATCGTGTACCAGCGGGGTTCGGTCATCCCCAGCCTCCTGCGTTGCCTGCGTGAAAATATAGGATACCGCACGCGACGCTCATGTCATGCAGCGAACAGCGAGCTTCGGCCAGACGCCGCAGCCTTCGACGCCGGTGGCGGCCGTCGTGTCGGCGTTCCCGACGCACCACGAGGGAGGAGCCGATGCCCAACGGTCACGACATCGTCCAGGGGACGCCGGTCCCGCCGAAGCCCTGGTCCTGCTCGGACCGCTTCCTGCGGGCCCTCCAGGTCGCCGCGATCATGCATGCCGACATGCCGATCAGGCGCGGAAGTGCTCGACCATCCCCCACCTGAGCCACCTCCTCGGGACGTGCTCGATCGCCCTCGAGCATCACGCGAACGAGGACGAGGTGAGCGCGGCGCTCCTCCACGACGCGAGCGAGGACGTCGAACCGACGGAGCAGGCCCGCCAGACCGTCAGCTCGTTCGGGCCGGAGGTCCTCCGGATCGTCGAGGGATGCACGGACGCCGACACGCACCCGAAGCCCGACTACCCGCCGCGGAAGCAGGTTTACATCGACCGCCTCGCCCGGGAGGACCGCTCGGTCCTCCTCGTCTCCGCGTCGGACACGCTCCACAACGCGCGGGCGATCGTGACCGACCTCTACCGCGTCGGTCTCGTCGTCTTCGACCGGTTCAGACCGCGCGGGTCCTGGCGCTGGCCTACACTCCGCACGGGGGTCGCTCGCGTGTCACGCTCCCGCTGACCGAGGGGAATGCGCCCGGCGACGAGGCCGGCACGGCGACCCTGCCACGACGACCGCGACAGGGTCCAGGCGGACGCGATCGGGGCGCCACCCCCCCGAAGGAGATGACGACGATGGCCACACGCAAGACGAAGACGACGACCGTCCCCGAGAAGGCCGGCGCGCAGGCGAAGCCTCGGGTCCGCGTCGGTAAGCGAGAGCTGGAGGAGGCGGCGGCCGGCCTCGCCGTGAGCGGGATCGCTGACGTGGAGCAGGGTCAGGTCGAGGTGGCGGAGGGTGTCGTCGGGATCGCCGTCGCCCTCGAGGTCGCCGACGCCGGGATCGGGGCGATCGCCGTCGGTGCGAGCGACGTCGCGCTCGGGGCCGGCAAGGTCGTGGTCGCCGAGCGCGGCGAGGCGCTCGCCGGGCTGGCGATCGCCGGCGGCGTGGACGAGATGACGCGGGCCGAGGACACGATCGCGGTCGCGGCCGACATCGCCGACCTCACGGATGCCATCCGCTCGATGGGCCGCGAGCAGCTCGAGCGGGGGCTCGCGGTGGCGCGGATCTCGGGCGAGCTCTCGGCAGTCAGCCACCTGATGGGCCGGCTCGGCATGCCGCTCCTCTCCGTCTTCCTCGACGACCGGAGCATCCAGCTGCAGGTAATCTCGGTCGACCAGCTCGTCGGCTCCCAAGGGACCCGTTTCGTCGCCGGTGCGCTCGAGGCGTCCGCGGACGAGGTCGCGGCGGTCGCCCTGGACCAGGCTGCGAGCGGGATCGCCCGGCTCGCCGTCGGGGAGGCGCTCGCGGCTCGGAGCGAAGCGCTCGCCGCCGAAGGGTTCGCGCAGGCCGTCACCGGCGCCGTCGAACTGGAGGCGGGGGCAGAGACCGTCGCGATCGCGCGCGAGGCCGCCGCCGGAGCGGCGATGGAGATGGCGTCGGGTGCGGCGGACGCGGCTGCCGGCGTGACCGAGATCGAGGAGGCCGAGGCGCTCGCCGACCGCGCCGGATAGGGCGACCCCGGCGCGGAGCTGGACACTCGGCGGCCGCTCGCGGACGCTGCGAGAACTGCGGCCAGCGAGGACCTCCCGACCGGGAGATCCTCGCTGGCCGCCACATCGTCGAGATCGCTACCCCGTCAGCATCGAACCGCGCCTGCGCCGCGGCAGGTTCGGTACCGGACGACGAGGGCCCCGGCGACGAACGCATTCCCGTCGTCGATGTCTTCGGCGTGGCAGCCGCAGGCCGAGCAGGCCGCTTCGTAGCTCGCGTCATGGGCCGCCGCGCACGCGGTCGCATGCCCGGATCCCACCGCGAGCTGCTCGGCCCGTTCGCGGATCGACATGGTCGCCCCGAAGTCGGTCGGCAGGTGCGCGGACCAGTGACACATCACCGGGCCCATGCCGCCGGTGCACCGCGCGAGCGCGAGTACGCGTTGGACCTCGCGGGTCTGCGGGCCGGACTCCTTGGGCAGCGATCCGATGTCCGCCATCCCATGTGCCCCGTGCTCCGGGACGCGCCCACATCGGATCACGCAGACATCGAGGCCGGAACCACCCGATGGTCCCGACGAACGCCATCACTCCATGGCGACCATGTCCCGAGCGCAGGAGGACTTGACATGGCGACGTAATGCGATATATCGTGATGCTGCGCAGATGGTGCGCAACAGTATGGAGGAACACGACAGGTGTTCGATGACTTCCGGTCGCTCCGCATGCGCGACCGACCCGCGGGAGGGCACGCGCGCTCCCGTCACCACCACCAGGACGACCGAGGGCCGAGCGGGTCCGGCGGTCCCACGCCGCACGGGCGGCGCTACGGCCGTGGGCCGGGCGCGGGCTGGCCCGGTGGTCCCGGCTGGGGCCGCGGGCGGACGGCGCGTCGCGGCGATGTTCGCGCGGCGATCCTCACGGTCCTCGCGGACGGGCCGGCGCACGGCTACCAGGTGATCGGGGAGCTCGAGACTCGGAGCGGAGGACGCTGGCGCCCGAGCGCAGGGTCGATCTACCCGACGCTCGCGCTGCTCGAGGACGAGGGTCTCGTTCGGAGCGAGCAGGTCGATGGCCGGCGTGTCTTCAGCCTGACCGACGACGGTCGCGCGGAGACCGTCCGCCTGGCTGGCGCGGGCCGCGCACCCTGGGACGGTCCGGGCGATGCTTCCGACCCGATGGTCGAGCTGCGGAGCCTCGTCGCCCAGGTGGCGGCGGCGTCGATGCAGGTGGGACAGATCGGGTCGGCCGAGTCGGTCGACGGAGCGCGCGAGATCCTCGCGGACACGCGCCGCCGGCTCTACCGTCTGCTCGCGGACGACGAGACGCCGATGGGACGCTCCGACCCGTCCGTCAGCCAGCCCTAGTCCGCCGAGACGTCGGTCCCGGCGTCAGTCGGCCAGCCTGGTGGCCGGGGCGCACGCCGCGTGCCCCGGGCGCTCCACAGACCGGTCTGCGCGCTGGGGGCTCCCATCGACCCCAAGGTCCGGGTGCGGGATCAGGGCAGGGCTGACCGTCGGCCCCCGTCGCCGTGACAACGGCATCGCGGCCCTTGCGGTCCAGCGTCTCGACCTCGGCGAGGATGCGCTTGCGCTCCTCTTCCCTCACTGCCGCGATGAGCAGGCGCAGGGTCTCGTGCTGCTCGGGCGTCAGGTCACGGTCGAGCTTGAGCGTCAGGTCCGCGAGGTCATGCGTCGTCGGTGCCATCAGACTCTCCTCGATCCGCTCGTCCGTCGGGTGCCGTGGCTGCGATCTCGACCCGCGCGGCTCGAGCGAGTGCGAGCACGGCGGTCTACCAGGCGCGCCTCGGGCAAGTCACGACGTCACCCCACCCGACGCTCGGAAGCATCCTCCGCGCACGCGTGTCGGCCAGGAGGCGGGCTTCACGCAAGTCGCCCTGCCTTCGCCTCGTGAACCTCAGGATCGCCTCGCTGCGTCTCGACCGACTCGCCCGCGTCGTCAGGTCGCCTGTACACCCGAACGGGCTACCATCGCGGCGACGGCACCGGAGGGATGACATGACCGACGACAACAGGCTGACGGACGGTCCGTTGGCGGCTGCGCTCGCCCGCGATGACGCGGCCTGGGCACGGGAGCATCTCGAGCGTGATGTCGTCGCCTGGCTGACGACCGTCGCGCCGGATGGCCGCGTCCAGTCGTCCCTGATCTCGTTCCTTCACGACGGTGCGGACGTGTTCTTCTACAGCCGGCCCGACACGCCGAAGCTCCGCAACATCGCCCACTCGCCGCTCGTGTCGTTCCATCTCCAGTCCGACCCGTACGGCGACCACTCACTGACCATCGAAGGCACGGCGGCGATCGACACGACCATCCGGCCGTTGGACGTCCACGAACGCTACCGGGCCAAGTACCACGAGCCGCACGCGCACTGGGGCCTGGACTTCACCCAGACCGCGCGCGACTTCAGCGTCCCGATCCGGATCCGGCCGACGCGCGTGCGCCTCGGCTGATCCGCCGCCCACCGGCCGGCATCCAGGGCTGTCTGTCCCGTTCAGTCGGCCGGTCCGACCCCCAGCTCGAGCCGGCGGGTCGCCCTCGAGCCTGACTCGGCGACCTCGCGCGCAGGGCGCGGCAGCAGCAGGGAGAACAGGAAGCCCAGCGCGATGAACCCGGCCGCGACGAAGCCGGCGGTGCGCGCCGCGTCGGTGAACGCGCTCTCGATCGCCGGCACCACGGCCGCGTACTGCGGGTCGTCGCGCATCGCGATGAGCGCCTGGCCGTCCGAGGACCGCACGACGCTGACGATCTGCTCCGCGCTCGCCGCCGGCAGGCCGGGGATCGCCGCGAGGTGGGTCTGCGTGCCGGTGGTGAGGCCGGTGAGGAGCACCGTGCCGATGAGCGCCGCGCCGATCGCGGAACCGATCTGGCGCATCGTGGAGTTCGCTCCCGATGCGAGGCCCGAGCGCTCCGGCGGGACCTCGGACAGGACGACGTTGGCGAGCTGCGCGGTGGCGAACCCGACCCCGAGGCCGTAGACGAAGAGGGGACCGGCGAGGGCCAGGCCGCTGACCGTGCGCGAGAGAAGCAGGGCGGTGCCCAGGACGCCGATCGTCTCGAGCGCCATGCCGATCTGGACGACCCGTCTCGGCGAGAAGCGGTGCGCGATGCCGCCCGCGATCGGTGCGGCCGCGAACGACCCCACGGCGAGGGTGAGGAACGCCAGACCGGTCTCGAACGCGGAGTAGCCGAGCACGCCCTGGAGGAACAGCGGCAGCGCGAACAGGAGGCCGAACTCGCCGAGGGCGACGATCGTCGCGGTGAGGTTGCCGAACCGGAACGACGGGTTCTGCCAGAGGGTGAAGTCGAACAGGATGAACCTGCCGGCTCGCTGGCGTCGGAGCTCGATGATCGCGAACGCCGCGAGGCTCGCGAGGCCGATCCCGAAGGCGAACGGGATGATGGAGACGCTCTCGAACGGCCAGGTCCAGCCGCCGATCGCGAAGGCTCGGGCCGGTGCGATCCAGCCGTAGCTCGCTCCCTCGATCAGGCCGAACACGACTGCCGCGAGACCGAGCGACAGGGTGACGAAGCCGGGAGCGTCGAACCCGCGACGGGCGTCCTCGTCGCGCGACTCGGCGACCCAGAGGAGCGTCGCCACCAGGGCGATCAGCCCGATCGGCAGGTTGATGAGGAACGCGTACCTCCAGGAGAGGTTCGTGGTGAGCCAGCCGCCCACGAGGGGGCCGAGGGCGGCCATGCCGCCGATGATCGATCCGTAGAAGGCGAACGCGACCGCTCGCTCGCGGCCGCGGAACGAGGCGTTGAGGATGGACTGGGTGGCGGGCGCGATCGCCGCGCCTCCCACGCCCTGGAGGACCCGCGCCGCGAGGAGCAGCGGCCCGGTGGGGGCGAGGCCGGCCAGCAGCGACGCCCCGACGAAGGTGAACAGGCCGAACACGTACAGACGCTTGCGGCCGAGGACGTCGCCGAGCCTGCCGAACGTGATGAGCAGGGCGGCGAAGACAAGCGGGTAGATCGAGATGATCCACTCCGCGCCCGGTCCATCGAGGCCGAGGTCCCGTACGATGGACGGGATGGCCACGTTCACGATCGTGGCGTCGACGACGATCATGGAGATGCCGAGGCTGAGTGCGAGCAGGGTCAGCCAACGGGCTCGGCCGAGGTTCATGGGTGTGTATCCTTTGCGTAAGGAATATGCTTCGTGACGAATGTATCTGCTCGAGGGCGGTCTGTCAAGCGACCGCCGACCATGACGAGTCCGGGCCCCGAGGTCCTGGAGATCAGCCGGCTGCTCGTCGAGGTCCTCCGGGTGGGACACGTCGGGGAGCGGGCGGTACCGGACCAGGCGAGCCTTGACGCGAGCGGTCCCCCGACCGCGCGGGACGGCTTCGTCGCCCCGATGCCGCCGGCGGCCGGCCCGTCGTCTGCGCACGTGATCCGGGCCGCGATCCACATCCACGAAGAGGGCCCCCAGACGATCGGCCAGCTGGCCCAGGGCCTGGGCATCTCGCAGGGTTGGGCGAGCCGGGTCGTGGACGAACTGGAGCGGGCCGGCTACGTCGAGCGCGAGCGCGATCCGGCCGATCGGCGCGTGGTGCGCGTCCGTCTGACGCCGATGGCCGTCGAGAGGGTGGAACGCGCCTACCGCTGGCGGGGCGGAGCGGTCGAAGCCGCCCTCACCGGGATGGAGCCCCAGGAGCGGGCCGCCGTGGCGGCCTTTCTGCGCCGCTTCATCGAGTCGTCCCGGACGTCGGGAGGCTAGGACGGGGGCGCTGCCCTTACCCGCCCCGACGTCGGTGACGCGCTCCTCGGCGTCGCTGGCGTTGGGATCTGAGGGACGGACCTGTGGCCGGGCCTGACGAGCGGCCCGACGCGGCGAGTGACGGCCGCCGCCCCGGTTCAGCCAGCTGGTGAGCCGACGACCTCCACGCGGACCGGGAGACTCGGCCAACGCCCGTCGCTCGTGATCACGCGCTCGGCGCCGAGCGCGAGCGCGGTGGCGATCACGAGCGCGTCCGGCAGGCGCAGGGTCTTGCCGTGCAGAGCTCTCAGCTCCGCTGCCTGCGTGGCGATGGCCCGGGTCGCCGGAGCGATCGCGGCCGGCAGGGCGTCGAGGAAGGCGTCGACCGTCGCGACGGCCCCGGGGCCGCGGCGATGTGGCGCCACGAGCACCTCGGCACACGCGGAGGCGGGCAGGACGAGGTCGTCGCCCCGGCCGATCGCGGCCGCGATGGCGACGGTCGCTGCGTCGTGGTGCACGGCGCTCCCGTCGAGGACCGCGATGACGACCCCGGCGTCGAGGATCGTCAGCGCCATTCGCGCCGCAGCTCCTCGAGCTCGCCAGACTGGTACACGTCCGTCAGCGCGCCGGCGAATCGCGTGAGGGGATCGTCTTCACGCACGAGGACGATCTCGCCGGGTCCACGGACGTCTGCCCGGAGTCGATCGCCGGCCTTCAGTCCGGCCCGGGCGAGCGCGTCGATCGGGATCGTCACCTGGTGCTTCGCACTCACGCGGGTGTAGCCGCGACGGCGAGTGGGCTTTACTCGGATGTCCATGGGTAAAGGTTATGCGCACGTTGGGTCGCACGCAAGCGGCGTGTCGACGGGGCGGTAGCGGCGGCTCGGAGCGGGGCAGGCGACCTGAGCAGCGGAGTTCGACCCTGCAGGATCCGCGGCATCGGATCTGTCCCAGGGGCGGGTCGCTCCGGCGATTCGGAGGGCTGGCCCTCCGCGGTCACGCTTCGTCCGGGAAGCAGACCCTCTGCCAGCTGCGTCACTCCCGCTCGAGAGCGCCCGGATCCTGGCGCGATCCGGGCGAGGGGACGATGTCGAACGGGCGCGGCACGCTCGGGCGGACCTCTCCGAGCACTGGGCCCGGGCGGGGTGGCCGTTGGCGCTGGAAGGAACGCGGCTGACGCCCTTCGCCGGGCCTGACCCTACCGCGGCCAGCAGGCCGGCTCCTGGCGGGGGCTTCCGGCGCCTGTGCCCGACGTGGGCGACGCGCTACGATGCAGCCATGATCGACCTTGTCCTCACGCTCATCGGCCCGGACCACCCCGGGATCGTGGATTCCGTATCGAAGGTCGTTGCCGCCAACGGGGGCAACTGGCTGGAGAGCCGGATGGCGCACCTCGCCGGCAAGTTCGCCGGCGTGCTCTGCGTCGAGGTCGCCGACGAGCAGGCGGCGGCGCTCGAGGCTGCCCTCGGGCAGCTGGGCGCGAGCGGCCTTCACGTCATCGTCGAGCGGAGTGCGCCGGCGGTGGCCGCGCCCCGGCGGATCACCGAGATCGAACTGCTCGGCCTCGATCGACCGGGTCTCGTCCACGAGATCTCGGAACTCCTCGCGACGCACCGGATCAACGTCGAGGATCTCTCGACCGACCTCTCGCCTGCGGCCATGTCCGGCAGCCGCATGTTCCACGCGCACGTCCGGGCGGCGGTTCCGGACGGCGTCGACATGACCGAGCTGCACCGGGGCCTCGAGCGGCTGGCCGCGGATCTGATGGTTGAGATCCGCCTGGCAGAGGCCATCGGCTCCGCACGCTGACCCGCGGGCGCCGCCGCACCACATCGGCCCGCTCGCCGGCCGGCTGGCCGCGGGCTCGAACCGACGCCTCGGTGCGTCCGACCCCCCCTGCCACGGACGTCGTGGCGCTCACCGGGCGACGTTCCGGCCACCTGGGCGAGCGTCCATGCCGATCCGCTCGACGGCCTGCGCGTGATCGCGCAGCGGATCAGCTGTGTCAGCGCAGCGAGCCCTCCGTGAGCCCGCTCGTGACCTGGCGATGGAAGATGACGTAGATGCCGACCATCGGGATCGTGATGATCGACAGCGCGGCGAAGAGCATGGGGTAGTCCGTCGCGTAGCGCCCGGTGAACGCCACGAGGCCCACCGGGATCGTCTTGTACTCGTCGCTCTGGATGTACAGCGTGGCCAGCAGGAACTCGTTCCAGGCGCTGAGTATGGAGAACACCGCCACCGTCGCGAGCCCTGGCCTGATGAGCGGGAGGACGATGGCGACGAACATCCGCAGGTCGCCACAGCCGTCCACCCGGGCCGACTCGAAGAGCTCGCTCGGCAGTGTGTCGAGGTATGCCTTGAGCAGGTACACGGCGAGCGACAGGCCCAGGCCGATGTACGGGATGATCAGGGCCAGCAGGGTGTCGTTGATGCCGATCGCGTTCAGCAGGCTGCTCTGTGCCACGAAGTAGGACTGGACCGGCAGCAGGAGCCCCAGGGCGAGGAACACGAGGAAGAAGCCGCGCAGGCGGAACTTCAGGCGGCTGAGCGCGAAGGCGGCCATCGCGCCGAACAGGAGGATCGAGCACACGGCCACCGTCGTCACGATGATGCTGTTGCCCACGTAGGTGCCGAACCCGCCCCGCTCCCACGCGGTGGCCAGCACCGACAGGTCGATGGACGTCGGCAGCGACCACGGCGAGTCGAAGATCTGCTGCTGCGTCTTGAAGGACGACATGACCATCCAGACGAGCGGCACGATGAATGCCAGCGAGATGGTGGTCATCACGGTGTAGTACAGGGTGTTGGACGCGAGCCAACCCGCGCCGCGAGGGGACTGGCGCCGCGGCGCAGGACCGGCCGGTCGCGGCGGCACGGAGGCGGTCTCAGTACTCAACGTCCAGCCCGCCCCCTCGCCGGAGCCTGACGTAGATCATGCCGATGACGACGACGACCGCGGTCATGATGACCGACATCGCCGCGCCGTAGCCCACCTCGTGATCCCGGAACACGATCTTCACGATGTACGTCGTGAGGATCTCGGTCGCGTGGTCCGGGCCGCCGTTCGTCATGACGTAGAACAGGTCGAACGTCGCGAAGGCGCCGGTGACGCACAGGAGGACGGCCACCTCGGTCATGCCGCGGAGGAGCGGGACCTTGATCTTGAAGAACAGGTCCCGCTCGGACGCCCCGTCCAGCTCCGCAGCCTCCAGCAGGTGCTGCGGGATGCGCTGGAGCCCCGCATAGAAGATGGCCATGTAGAAGCCGGCGTAGACCCAGCCGGACACCACGGACACCGCCATGAGGGCGGTGCTGGGATCGCCCAGCCAGACGTGCTGCAGGTCCTCGCGGCCGATGGCACCGAGGAACGAGTTGATCAGGCCGCCGTCGTCGGCGTAGATGAACGACCACAGCACGGCGATGACGACCATCGGGAGCATGACGGGGATGAAGAAGGTGATGCGGTACCAGCCGGTCCGCCTGCCCCGTACGGACACGAGGCCCGCGAGGGCAAAGCCGACGGCCACCTCCAGCACGAGGGTGGCCGCGATGTAGAGGAACGTGTTGAGATAGGCGCCCCGGTAGACCTCGTCCCCGGACGCGCGGACGAAGTTGTCGAGCCCGATGAACGTCATCCGGTTGGTGCCCGTCCAGCTCGCGAAGCTGAGCGCGATGGTGCCGAGCAGCGGCAGGCCGACGACGAACGTGAAGAAGGCCACGGCGGGGCCGACGAGCACGTACGGCGTCCAGCGGCTGCTCGGTCTCAACGCTCCTCCTGGCCGACGGAGACGATGTGGGCGGTCTACCGGGGCGCCATCCCTACTACTTCGGCAGCTGCTCCACTCGCTTCTGCGCCGCGTCGAGCGCCTCCTGCGGCGTCTTCAGGCCGCCGACGACCGCCGCCGCGGCCCCGTAGAACTCGGCCGCCCGCTGGACGCTGAGGTTGTCCGCCGGCGTCACCTTGACCGGTGCGGTGCTGAGCAGTGTCGCCAGGGAGACCGTGTTCGGATCCGCGTCCACCCCGGCGAAGGGGTCGATGGTCATCGGGGTCAGGCCTTCCTCGGCGAACCGCTTGGACCATTCGGGGGCGACGAGCATCGCGAGGAAGTCGATCGCGGCGTCGGGGTGCTCGCTGTGGGCGTTGACTGCGAAGCCGGTCGAGACGCCGAGGACGCTCTTCGGGTCGCCGGCGCCCGGGAAGGTCGGCATGTTGAAGTAGCCGAGCTGGAGGTCCGGGGCCTGCGTGAGCTGGTCCGAGACCAGCCAGCTGCCGATGCCGATCATCGCGGACTTGCCCAGCAGGAACTGGGTGGTCGCCTGGTCGTCGGGCAGGGCGTTCACGCCCTTGTTGATGTACCCGTTCTGCGCCAGCTCCTGGATCTTCCCGAACGCGGCCACCATCTCCGGGGAGTTCATCGGCTGCTCGCCCCTGATGGCCGCCATGTAGGCATCGTTGCCGACCGTCCGCTCGGCGAGGTGGGAGGCGATGCTGCCGATCGGCCACAGGTCCTTGTTGCCGTCGATGATCGGGGTGAGCCCCGCGGCCTTGATGGCGGCGCACAGCGCCATGAACTCGTCCCACGTTGCGGGCGGGGTCCAGCCGTGCTCGGCGAAGAGCGCCTTGTTGTACCAGAAGACGTTGGTGACGTCCCCGCTCCAGGGGATCATGTACGTCTTGCCGTCGATGACCATCCCCGCGTAGGCGGCCGGGTCGAGGCGGCTGGTGAATCGCGGGTCCGCGACGGCGGCGGTCAGGTCGGCGCCGTAGCCGTCGGTGACCTTCGTCGCGAGCCGAGCGCCCGGCCACTCGAAGTACGCGTCCGGCGCGTTCCGCGACGTGAGGAGGTTGTTGAGCCCGATCGTCTCGTAGGTGTCGTCCTCCTGGACGACGATCTCGACGGTCCGGCCCGGGTACTTCGCCTCGTAGGCGGTCTTGAGCTCCGTGAAGACCCCGTCGACCGCCTCTCCGGTGGACCCGAATGCGACGCGGATCGTGAACGGCTCGGTGCTGCCGGCCGACGGTGCGGCGGCGCTCCCCGACGGAGCGGCCGCACTGCCCGACGGTGCAGCGGCGCTTGCCGCCGGCGTGCTGCTGCTCGAGGAGCAGCCGGCGAGCGCGGCTGCGAGGATGACGGCCACGCTCGCCGCCGTCATCCGGCGGGCGAGGCGGTGAGTCCCATGCATGGTTCACCTCGTTCTTCGTGCCGTCGGACCGTGAGCACGTCCTCCGGCAGGAGTGGTTCCGGGCCGGTGCGCCTCCCTGGGGCAGGCACGTCGCGCCGGTCTCGGGACGATGATGACCGCCCGGCTTCGGGGGTCGCAGCGGTCAGTCGGTCATCCATGCACCCCCGGGAGGCGCACGGCCACGCGTGACCGGGAGCGCAGCGACTGAGCGCAGGCCTGGAGCGCCGCTGCGCCACGCACCGGGTCGTCGGTCGGGTACCGCAGTGGCGAACCGAACAGCACGGCTCGGGCCAGCTGGTCCGCCTGCAGCGTGTAGTGGTCGGCGTGCGGCACCTCCACGTGGCGCCGGCGATCCCCGACCTGCACGGTGAACCCCTCGGCACCCGCAGTCGCGAAGAACGCGCTCGGCATCTCGATGCGGCCCGTCGAACCGGTGATCCGCAGGCTGTCCTCGTCGGCGGCCCACATCCCGCACTGGAGCAGCAGGGAGACGCCATCCGGGAACTCCACCAGCGCGCAGGTCATCATGTCGATCGACCCGTGAGCCGGGGAGACCTGGGCGTGTGCGGTCACGGCCACCGGCTCCGTGCCGAGCAGCGTCCGCGCGGCGTGCAGCACGTAGCAGCCCACGTCATAGATCGCACCGCTGCCAGGGTGGCCCGCGAAGACCGTGAGGTCGGGCTCGTCGCTCGCATCGAACGTGAACGTCCCTGTGATGCTCCGGATCTCGCCGACCTCGCCCGACCGCACGACCTCGTGCAGCAGGTCGTAGCGGGGATGGTGGCCGTACATGAATGCCTCGGCCAGCACGACGCCGGCCGCCTGCGCCGCGTCGACCATCTCCTGCGCCTCGTCCGCGGTGATCGCGAGCGGCTTCTCGCACAGGACGTGCTTGCCGGCGGCGACGGCCGCCAGGACCCACTCGCGGTGCAGGAAGTTGGGCAGCGGGATGTACACGGCATCGATGGCCGGGTCGGCGAGCAGCTCGCCGTACGATCCGTAGGCGGTCGGGATCCCGAGCAGTCGGGCCTGCTCCCTGCCACGGCTCAGGGTCCGGCTGGCGATGGCTAGGACCCGACCGTGCTCGGACCGGGCGATCGCCGGCACGACCGTCGCTTCGATCCCGGCCGTGCCCAGGACGCCCCAGCGCAGGCGTGACGCCGTCACGCGTCCACCGCGGTCCAGTCCAGGAAGACCCCCAGGTAGGCGGACCGGTCCCGTCGCAGTGCCTCGTAGACGTCGACCGCCTGGTCAGGCGTGAACCGGTGCGTCGCCAGGGAGTCGACGTCCATCCGGCCGGCGGCGACGAAGTCGAAGAACAGCCCCGCCATCGCTGCCAGCGTCCACGGGTCGCGCAGGGTGGCGACCTCGGGAGCGGCCGACGCGTGGACGCCCAGCACCGACACCGAGTCCGCGACGATCCGCGGGCCGAGCTGCTGGCGGCTCGGGGTGGGCGTGTCGCCGAGCAGGACCACCCGGCCGAGCTGACGCACGAGGCGGGTGGTGGGGGCGAGCACGGCCGGATGCCCGGTGATGTCGAACGCGATGTCGGCCATCGCGCCACCGGTGAGCTCGCGCACGACGTCCCGGGCGGCGACCGCGTCGGTCGCGACCGTGTGCGTGGCTCCCCCGGCCGCGGCGGCGGCGAGCCGTGATCCGACAGTGTCGATGGCGATGACACGGCGTGCGCCGCCGAGGCACAGGTACTGCACGACGAGCTGCCCGAGGATGCCCAGGCCGACGACGACGGCGCTCTCGCCGAGCTCGAGCTGGGCGCGACGGACGCCGAGCTGGGTGGTGCACGCGAGGGAGGCCCAGCATGCCTGCTCATCGGTCACGTCGTCCGGCACCGGGATGCACTCGCGGGCCGGCACGACGAAGGCCGAACTGTGCGGGGTGCTCGTCGCCACCCTGTCACCGACCGCGATGCCCTCGACGCCCGGGCCGACGTCCACGACCCGGGAGGTCATGCTGTAGCCGGGCGCGAACGGGTACTGGACCCACTCCTGCCAGAACGTGTCCGGGTCGAACGTGCCCGCCAGGCAGAAGCTCTCCGTCCCGGTGCTGACCAGGGACGCCAGCGCCCGGCACCGGACCTCGCCGGGACCGGGCTGGGGGACATCGGAGCCGACGAGAGCGACGATCCGCGCCTCCGGGAACACGATGTCCAGCGATCTCATGACCGCGTCCCCGCGTCGACCTGGCGCTGGGCATCCGCGAGGATGCGGGTGACATCGGCCCCCATCCGCACGCCTGCACGGTGATCCCGGTCGCCCGTCCTCGCCATGTCGGCCAGCGTCTCGGCGGCCACCGTCAGCGCAGCCATCGAGTCGACGTCGTCGATGGGCATGTGGGTACGGCCCCGCGGACCCCACAGCATCATCGTGAACCCGTCGGCCGGATCCGGCGCGGAGAGCGTGAGGGTGCACGTGCTGCTTGCCCCGCTCTCATGGTGGAGGACCAGGTGGGTCACGTCCGGGGCGCCCGACTCCGCGGTGACCCGCACGACAGGCCCGAGGGTCCGCCAGAGGTCCACGACGGCGTGCGGTCCCACGTCCCACAGTCCGCCGTATCGGCGACGCCAGGGGGTGTTGAACGGGTTCTCGTCGGCGAGCGCCGAACCCAGCCAGTACGCGTCTCCGCCAAGCCACAGGTCGGCGTCGCACTCCTCGAACCAGGCCATGACCGGCGGCGAGAAGAGGTGGGTGAAGAAGACCAGGGCCGCCACGCCGCTGGCGTCCACGGCCCGCACCAGCTCATCGCCGATCGCCTCGTCCAGCGCCATGGGCTTCTCGAGCAGCACGTGCTTGCCGGCTGCGGCGGCCCGCATCGCGAGGGCCGGCTGCACGTCGGGCGGAACCGAGAACGACACGGCGTCCACGTCCGCGAGGAACGAATCGAAGTCGTCATGACCGACGCCGCCGTACCGGGCAGCGAGCGCGGACGCGGCTTCATGGTCGCGGCCCCACACGGCGGCGAGGGTGGCTCCGGCCGCGGCCGCGATGCCCGGCGCGTGCGTCTCTCGAGCCCAGTACCCGGTGCCCACCAGGCCAAACCGAAGCATGGCGTCGTCGGGCATCGTCCTCATCCTCTCGATCCGCTCACATGCCGAGTCGGGGGCGGCGTCTTCTCCCACTGGTCAGCCGGCCTCGCGCCACCCGGGGATTGTCGCGCAGTCGGGCTGCCGGCGGGTCGTCCGGGAGCAGGGCACCCTCACGAGCCGGCGACCGCGTCCAGCGCAGGCCATCTCCCGGGTGGGATCGCCGTGCCGGTCAGGTCGACCAGTGCCATCTCCACGGCATCGCCGAAGACCCGGACGCGTGCGCGGCGCAGCGCCCGGAGGTAGGGGAGGAGCTCGGCGGGACCGTCCGACTCGAGTCGTCCCGACGCCGCGAGCTCCGCGATGCGCCGCAGCGCCTGTGCCCCGATCTCGAACGCCTCGATCCACGGACGACCCTCGTCCACGAGGGCCTGGTTGACCACCGGACCGCGCAGCAGATGGTGGGCGGCGTCCAGCAGCCGACTCGCCAGCGCCCCGAGCTCGGCCGCCGCCGCGGGGCCGTCGCCCTGCGCTGCCCGGAAGGCGAACGAGGCGAGGGCCCGGCTGACGATCGGAGCGTCCTCGGCGCAGAGGCACGACGAGCGGACGTTGTCCGCGAACAGCGCGTAGGCCTCCAGGTCCGGTTCACCCACGACATCTCGCAGCGCGGCCCGCCGGCTCGTCTCCGGGTCGTAGGTGAGCGGCGACGCGAGGTAGTCCGCGATCGTGGCGAACGCGATCTTCGATGACTCGAACAGCTCCATGCCGTTGGCGATGACGCCGGTCGCGAAGCGCCACAGGTGCGGGTCCCGCCCGCGGTAGGGGCCGACGTGCAGCTCGTGCCCCATCGCCACGTCGTTGACGGGGTAGTTGTCCCAGTACGTCGCGGGACGTGCCGCCGAGCGCGCGAACGTCGCCGCATCCGCCAGGTCGAGGGTGGCCGAGCAGATCGCCCGGCCGGTCCAGAACAGGTCCACCCGCGGGTCGATGCCGCGCCCGAGCCTGGTGATGTAGTCCTCGTCCCCGTACCCGCAGTACACCGTCGGGCAGACCACGAGCCCTCTGCCGGGACCCAGGCGCTCGAACACGCTCCCGACGAGCGCGATGTGCGCGTCCACCAGGTCGCCGAACGCCGCACGGTCCGGGGCATGCTGCAGCTCGAGGGGGATGTCGTCCAGCAAGAGCCCGTAACGGCGCACACCCAGCTCGGCGACCGATCCGAACTTGGCGTTGAGTGCCTCGACGTCGGCCTCGCTCGAGTACTGGATCGACAGGCCTGGTGAGAGGCAGTACACGATCTCGATCGCATGCCTGCGACCGTGCTCGACGAGCTCGGCGAGGCGCCGCATGTCCGGCCCTTCGTAGGCCGACCTCCACTCCCGGCGCACGAGCGGGTCGTCCTTCGGCGCGTAGACGAAGGTGTTCATGCCCCTGGCGGCGAGGAATCCGATCAACTCGAGTCGCTGGTCGTGCGTCCACGGCCGACCGTAGAAGCCCTCGATGACGCCGCGCACGGCGAACGTCGGGGCGCCCGGCCCGCTCACCGTGAGGGCGCCTCATGCCCGAGCCGGGCGTTCGCGGCGTCGCCACCCGCGGTGTTGCTGCTCGCGTACACGTCGGGGACGATCCCCCGGTCCACGAGCATCTGCACGGCCTCGGCGACCACGGCGTTGAGGATCGCGGCTCCGACGACGGTCGAGGTCGGAGCGATCGGCCTGTCCAGGCCATCGATGTCGACGGCGGCGTCTCCCACGCGCCCGCCGTTGTCGATGACGATATCCGCGAGCTCGTGCAGGCGCGGGCCTTCGCTCGCCCGAGCTCGCGGCGACGTCGCGTGCTGGAGGCTCGTCACGGCGATGACGCGGGCCCCGTCCCGACGCACACGTTGCGCCATCTCCGACGTGACCGCGTTGCCGCCCGAGTTGGACGCGATGATGAGCACGTCGCCCGCAGCCACCGGGTGGTCCGCCAGCAGCGCCTCGGCCAGCCCCGGCAGGCGCTCGAGCGAGGTGCTCAGCGGTGCGCTCGCGTGGAGCATGAGGCCCTCGAACAGGATCGGGCGCACCTGCACCAGGCCACCCGCGCGATAGAACAGCTCCTCGGCCAGCATGTGCGAGTGGCCGGTCCCGAAGACGTGGACCTGATGGCCATGCTCGAGCGCGTCGGCCACCAGTTCGGCGGCGGCGCGGATGTCGGCCCACTCCTCGCCTTCCAGCCGCTCGATGAGGCGCTGCACGAGATCCAGGTAGCGCCGGCCCGGCGACGACGACGTCTCGCTCACGCGGAACCTCCCTCGCTCCAGGTGTGGACCAGGCTCCCACAGGCGCCCGGATCGCCGGCACGTCCCAGCTGGACCGCCCCGTCGAGCGCTGAGGCGTCGGCCGACCGAGGAGCGACGGGGAGGCGCGACCCGGTCAGGCGGTCCAGTAGCCGCCGTCGAAGCTCAGTTCCGAGTTCCAGGAGCCGGCCCCCCAGCGCGAGAGGAACGGTGAAGGCCTCGCCGCCCGCCCATGCCGCCCCGGCCCGTGCGACGAGCAGCACCTCCTCGGATGCCTCATCGACGATGGCGGTCGCCGCGGCGTCCCCGGCCGCGGCGGCCTCGAGCACGTCCGGGGCGAACCGGGCGATCGCGTCGACCGGGCGATCGCCCGCTTGCAGCCGGACGTGGAGGTCCGTCAGCGGTCCGAAGCGCCGTCGCGCCGGACCGGCCAGCGACGTGTCCGGACCCCGGCCGTCGGCGGCGCGCAGGACGGCGCGCAGGCCCTGGCGGCCGATCCAGAAGCCGCCGCCCTCGTCCCCGAGCAGGTACCCATGCCCACCGATGATCCGCGGTGCCCCGTGTTGCGGGACCGCCATGCACGCCACCCCGGTGCCGGCGACGAGGCTGACTCCCCAGCCGAGCGACAGTGCCCCAGCGTGGGACGTGACGGCGTCCGCAACGGCGGCGGTCGTGTCGCCCTCCTGGTGGCTGACCCATTCGACCTCGACGATGCGGTCGCCCAGGGAATGCCGCAGTCGGATGCCGGATCGACCGCCGTCGACGCCCAGCACGCGCTGCCGCGGGCCGCGCGGAGTCACGCGCGTGTGGTGGAGGCGTCGCCGATGCGCGACGCGGACGTCGGTCCTTGGAGGCGCGCGCACAGCGCATGTCCGGCCGACGTTACATTCTCCGCCACCCCCGGAGTCTAGGCGGGCACACGGTGGGATGGCAACGGACGGCCGGCCGCCTCGTCGCGCCCTCCGGTGCCCTCGCAAGGCCGGTCGGAGAACGCGATAGTGTGGACGCCGTGCACCTCATCAGACCCGCCGCGGTCCACGATCTCCCGGGCACCTACCGCGTCTGCCTGCTGACGGGCGACGCGGGGCAGGACGCGAGCGCGCAGTTCCGCGATCCCGACCTGCTCGGCCACGTCTACGTCGGTCCCTACGTCGTGGGCCAACCCGACCTTGCGCTCGTCGTCGTCGATCCCGAGGGCGTCGCCGGCTACTGCCTCGCCGCGCGAGACACTCGTGCCTTCGAGGCATGGGCCGAGGCGGCCTGGTGGCCTCCGCTGCGCGGTCGATACCCGGTCCGGGACGACGCGTCGCCGGATGCCGAGATCATCCGGCTGCTGCACTCGCCGCTGCTGGCGCCGGGCGCTCTCGTCCGTGACTACCCTGCGCACTTTCACATCGACCTGCTGGCAAGGGCGCGCGGCCACGGCCACGGCCGACGGCTCGTCGAGTGGCAACTCGAGAGCCTCCGCCGTCAGGGCACTCGGGGGGTCCACCTCGACGTGGCGCCCGCCAACGCGAACGCGATCGCGTTCTATCGCCATCTCGGCTTCACGGAAGTCGAGCAGCGCGAGGACGCGATCCTCATGGGCATGCGGCTGACCTGACCGACTCCGGGCCAGCGTCGCCCCGCGTCGCACGGACAGCGTCGACGCGAGCAGCCAAGGGAGGCTGGTGGCAGGATGGGGGAGCGTTCGTCGAGTACCTCGCTTCCCTTGCGAGGGGACCCTCGGCGGCTGAGTCACTCCCGCTCGGGCGTGCCACGGACTCGTCGTCGCTGCGCGCTGGACCATGGCATCGGGGCTCTGCTGATGACGATGGGCGGCCCGCCGCGGCCGTCGAGATCCCGGTTCGTGGCCGAGATCCATCCCCCGAATCCCGAGACCGGGACCCCCCCGCATCGCGGACGCGCGAGCCCATGCTCGCCCGATGCCGTGCGATGGGCAGCGTGACGGTCTCACGGCCGAAGGGGCTCCGTGCGGGCGGGAGCACGCCCGAAACGGTCCGCGCGATGCTCCGCCAGTACCGGTGCCACCAGTACCGGTGCCGCCGCGCACCGGTACTTCCCGGCCATCGTCGTGTCGACCCGTCGGATCTATGTTCTCCATCGGACGGCGCTCGCGTCGGAGATCGCAGAGCGTCGTGGAGGTCGGCGATGCACCATCGCAATAGATCAGGCCCGCACGGCTCCCGGCAGCGTGCCCGCGGCCAGGGGCTCGCGGAGTACGGGATCCTCCTGGCGCTTGTTGCTGTCGGCCTCGTCGCCGTGTTCACCATCGTCGGTGGGGACCTTTCGGCATCGCTCACCGCGACGGGCGCCGCGATCGGATCGGTCGGCCCGTCCGCCGGTGCGTCTTCAGGGCCGTCATCGGCCCCCACGCCCTCGGCAGTGCCCAGCGTCACGCC
>JBAWVU010000012.1:0-21741 GCA_037147135.1 Chloroflexota bacterium | reverse complement strand
ACCTTGGCGGTCGAACCCGCGCATGACGGCGTCCGGGCCGACCCGCCTGGCGCTCAGCGGGGCGCCGGCTCGGCGACGCGCGTGCCCGACGACGCGCGTGCCCGACGGGGGCCGATGCGACCCTGAAGGCCGGGTACGATGCCGGTATGACCGACCGGCTCCGCGTCGCGACGATCAACATCCTCAACCTCGCCGATCGATGGGACGAGCGGCTCCCACTCCTCCTCGCCGACATGGCCGCGGTCGCGCCCGACCTCGTCGGCATGCAGGAGGTCGTGTACGTCATGCAGCAGGACCGGATCCTCGGCGCCGCGGGGCCGGCCCGCTACGCGGTGGTCCGGGGGTGGGCGCGCCGGCCCGAGTACGGCAACAGCCTCCTCGTCCGCGAGACGTTGGCCGTCGACGACGAGGACCGGCTCGACCTCGGTGAGGGCCGCGCCGCCCACCGCGTCGTCGTGACGCTTCCCGGCGGTGGCCGGCTCCTCACGACCGTGACGCATCTCCATCACACCGTCGACGGCGCGACCATCCGCGATGGGCAGGCCGCCGCCCTCATCGCCTGGCTCGACGCGGCGCCGCCGACCGACGCCCAGGTCGTCATGGGCGACTTCAACGCGGGCCCGGAGGAGCCTACCCATGCGCGCATGGTGGCCGCGGGCTTCCGCTCGGCCTTCGCGGAGGCCAACGGCGCGGAGCCGGCGGTCACGTGGCCGTCGGGGCTGCAGGCGCCCGCGATGGACACCGACGGCGACCCGGACTGCCTCGACTACATCTGGCTCCGGGGCGCGGTCACCGCCTCGACGGCGCGACTGGCGTTCGACCGACCGGCCGCGCACGACCCGACGCTCTACCCGTCGGACCACGTCGGGATCGTCGCCGAGGTCAGGGTCGGGTAGGGGACCGGTCGAACGCCCGTCGCGGCACCCGCGCCACGCGGTATCGTGGCCTCAGCCGACGGAGCATCGGGCCGTCCGTCGACCTGGTCTCGTGGCAGCTCCCGCGCCGAGGAGACGCCGATGGCGAAGCGATCGCGGCCGACCGACCCTGCGGTCGAGGCCGGCACCCATCCCCATGACGGAGCCGCGGTGCGGAAGCGGCAGAAGCGGCTTCGGCGGGAGCTCGCCAGGCTCGAGGTCACCGAGGCGAGGCGGCTCGAACAGCTCGAGGAGGTCCGAGCCCGGATGGCCGCCCTCCGGGCCAGGCTCGCGACGCTCATGGCGGCCGATGCGGCCACCGGCCCGACCCCGGCCACCGATGTCCCGGCCGCGGCCACCGGCCCCACCGCGGCCTCCGACGCCCCGACCACGGGACCGACCGGCTACTGCATGCGCGAGAGGCGGCGAGTCCCGATCGACGACCCGGTGCCGGTCACGCTGTCGAACGGCCGGGCCGCGACCGCGGGCACGTGTTCGACATGCGGCGCCCGGATCGTGGCGCTCACGTCGCGGGCGAGGCCGGCCGGCGGATAGCGGGCGGGCCCCGGACCACGCCGGTCGACGGCTCCACGCGCGCGACGGTCGGCCCGCCACACCGGGCCGGCGCGTCCATGACGATCCTCGTCGCCCGCGCCGGTCGCCACGGGTCCACGGAAGGCATCGCACGGCGGATCGCGCAGCGGCCCACGTGGGCAGTCCAGCAGCGGCCCGGTCGGACCGGGATCCCTACCGCGCCGTGAGGCCGATGACGTCGCCCGGATCGCCGAAGACCACGACGTAGCTGCCGGCGGGCACGGAGGCGGCCGCCGCGTCCCCGGCACCGGCGGCAACGAGGACGAGGTCCGCGTCCAGGATCTTCCACGCGCCCGCGCCGGACGTCGCGACGGTCGCGGCCGCCGCGACCGATCGCCACTCCGCGTACCCCTCGGAGCCGATCGTGAGGGTGCCCGAGCCTGCGGCGAGGAGGGGCACGGTCGCCTGCGGGCGGAGAACGGTGCCGCCCCAGTGCAGCCACTCCTCGTTGCCGCGCCTCTGCACCACCAGGTCTTCGAGGTCGCGGCCGAACGCCGTCGGGACCACGAGGAACATCGGGCCGAGCGTGTCGCTCCCGCTGACGTCCACCGGGGCGGGTGCCTCGTAGTACCCGACGACGAGGTAGCCGGGCAGGTCCGGGATCTCGACCAGGGGGATGGCCGGCCCCAGCGTCCACGCGAGCGAGTCGGGCGATTCGTTCGCCATGAGCCAGGTGCGGCCGGCGCGCCCCCGCCAGGCGGCGGACATCGGAGCGCCGGGGTCGACCCGCTCGCCGAGGACGATGTCGTAGGCGTAGTGGCCGATGCCGCCGGGCGAGCGGAACACGAGATACCGCCGCCCCCACGCTGACACGATGCGGACCGACTTCGCGGGGACGCCCGACGTCCAGAACGCTCCGTCCGCCCGGAGAGAGTACGTGGAGGGCCCGAGTGCCCAGGCGCCATCGACAAGGGACTCGAAGGCGAGCGTCCGGTCCGGCCGCGCGGTGAGGCGGTACCCTCGGCCCTCGCCGAGGTACGTGCCGACGATCGCGTCGAGCTGGGCCTCGGTGGGCGTCCGGCGCGCGAGCGTCGTGGCGCCGAGCGTCTTCGGCATCGCGGCGAGACTCCCGCGCTCCACGAGCGCGTGGAGCATGATCCGCTGCGCGAGCGTCTCCGCGTCGATCGCGTGGTCCATCGGCTCCGCGCTCTCGACGATCACCGCGAGGCGCTCCTTCGGGGCGACGAGGAAGCCCGACACGTAGTGGTTCGACCCGCCGCTCTTGTACCAGGCCGTCACGCCCACCTTCGCGAGCCCGGGCTCCCTCACCGTGTCCCAGCCCAGCCCGTAGACGAACGCCTTCAGCGCGGTGGGATCGAGCGATCCCTTCGTCTGGTCGCGTCCCATCTCCGCCACCGAGGCCGCCGAGAGGATCCGCCGGCCCGCGTACAGGCCGCCGTCCATGAGCATCGTCGCGGCGTGCGCCATGTCCGATGGGGTGGAGAAGAGCCCACCCGAGCCGTAGAGGCCCAGGTACTCCTGCGGGAGGAGCGTGTCGCTCGCCGGGTCGTAGACGCGCGCGGTGGTCCCGGGGGCGAACGTCGTCGTCGAGTAGGTCGAGTGCTCCATCCCGAGCGGCCGTAGCACCGCCAGCTTCACGTACTCGGGGTAGGACATGGCGCTCACGCGCTCCACGAGGACCTGCGCGAGCGTGAAGCAGTCGTTGCAGTAGACGCTCATGCTCCCCGGCGTGGTCTTCAGGCGCTCGGTGCGCAGGGTCTCGAGCACCTGCTCGGCGTACCCGGGATCGGGGACGGTCATGCTCCAGTTCCGGTAGTCGGAGCCCGGCAGGCCCGCCGAGTGATCGAGGAGCATCCGCACGGTGATCCGGCGGTGGTCGGGCGATGCCATCGTGAAGTCCGGGATGTACTTGACCACGGGCGCGTCAAGCGAGACCTTCCCCGCGTCGACGAGGGTCATGACCGCGATCGCCGCGAAGACCTTGCTCACCGACCCGATCCCGTACATCGTCGTCGGGGTCGGCAGCGTCCCGGCCGACCGGTCCGCGTAGCCGAAGCCCTGCTGCCAGGCGATCCGGCTGCCGTCGACCAGCGCGATCGAGACCGAGCTGAGCGCCGGGTCCTTCATGAGGTCGGCGACGGCGGTGCGCGCATCCGCGATCGTCGCGGGATAGGAGCGGGCCGCGGCCGCGGGGCGGATGGACTCCGCGGCCCGTGATGCCGTGCTGGAGGCCGTGGCGACCGTCGAGGACGGGAGCCCGGCGCAGGCGATGAGCGCCGCGACCGTCGCGACGGGGAGAATGCGGCGGAACAGCCCGCGGGCGGTGCGAAGAGACGGCACTGCGGATCACCCCGAACGAATGGAGATGCCCCCGAGTGTGGCAGAGTCCCTGCGCTCCCGGGCAGGACCGGCCTTCCCCGGAGGAGCGCGACCCGTCGGCGCCGCCCGGCCGGTCGTTCCCGCACCCTCTGCCGGCTGCCTACCGCTCCTTCAGCGCGTCGGGCGGGATGAGCCAGCGAAGCTCGCCGCCGCCCTCGACGAGCGGGAGCGCCGCATCGACGCGGACGAGCGCACCCTTGCGCACGGCGATGCCGGCGGCCCCGATGAGCGCCGAGACGGTCTCGCTGAACTCCGGATCGTGGCCCACGAGGAGCGGCCTGCCGGGCTTCCCCGCCTCGTCGAGCAGCTCGGCGAGCGCCTCCACGTCGAGGCCACCCGCGAGGCGGTCGCTGATGATGACCTCCCGGCCGAGGCGCTTCGCGACCGCCTCTGCCGTCTGAAATGCCCGGAGCAGGGGCGACGTGATGATCGCGTCCGGGTCGGCGCCGATCGCCTCGAGATGCCGGGCGACCCGCTCCGCCTGCCGTTCCCCCTTGGCGCTGAGCGGCCGGTCCTCGTCGGGCCCGACCCACGCGAGCGGGTCGCCGGCGTCGGCGTGCCGGAGGAAGAAGATCTCGACGCGCCCGGGACCCGCCTCGTCTGCCGTCATCGGTCGTCCTCCGCTGTGCGTGTGCCCCGCCGCGGGCACGACCCCCCGACAGCCTACGCGTTCAGGTCCTCGGTGTGGCCGGTCGCGAGGAAGACGACGTCCTCCGCGATGTTCGTCATGCGGTCGCCGACTCGCTCGAGGTAGTGCGCCGCGAAGACGATCCGCAGGCCGCGCTCGACGTTCGCCCCGTCGGCCGCCATGAGGACCTTCACCTCGTCGACGATCTCGTGGTAGAGCCGGTCGAGCTCGTCGTCGGTGGCGGCGACCGCCCGCGCCTCGTCCGGATCGAGGTCGATGAGGGCGCGGGTGATCCGGCCGACGCCGTCCGCCGCGAGACGGCCGAGCTCGGGGAGGTGCACGTACTCCTTGAGCGGTGGCTCGGGGGCGAGCTTGCGCGCCTGCTTCGAGACGTTCGCGGCGTAGTCGCCCATCCGCTCGAGCTCGCCGGCGACATGGTCGAGCATGAGGAGGTAGCGGAGGTCGCGCGCCACCGGACCCTGCGTCGCGATCGTGAGGATGATGAGATCCTCCACCTCGTCGCGCATCGCGTTGAGCCGCGCGTCGTCCCGGACGACGGCCGCAGCTTCCTCCGCGTCGTGACGGACCACGGCATCGATCGCCCGGAGGAGCGCCTCCTGCACCGAGCTCCCGAGCCGGATGATCGCGTCCTTCACGTCCCGCATCTCGCGGTCGAGCGACGGCCGCTCCACGTGCACCGGGATCCCCGGGACGCTCTGCGGGGCGGCCCCCGCGCCTGATCCGTCGAAGGTCGGGGAGCCGGTGAGTGCAGCCGCCGCCGCGGCCTCCTCGAACGATCCGTTCTCTCGCATCTTGCCTCCCTCAGCCGAACCTGCCGGACACGTAGTCCTCGGTGAGCCGCTCGCGCGGATTGGTGAAGATCTCCCTGGTGGGACCGAACTCCACGAGGTATCCCGCCCGGTCCTCGTTCATCGTGAAGAAGGCCGTCTCGTCGCTCACGCGACCCGCCTGCTGCATGTTGTGGGTGACGATGACGATCGTGTAGTTCGCGCGGAGCTCGGCGATGAGCTCCTCGATGCGCAGGGTCGCCACGGGGTCGAGGGCGGACGCAGGCTCGTCCATGAGCACCACCTCCGGGTCGACCGCGATCGCGCGGGCGATGCAGAGGCGCTGTTGCTGGCCTCCCGACAGCGACGTGCCCGGCTCCCTGAGCTTGTCCTTCACCTCGTTCCAGAGCGCCGCCCGCGTGAGGCTCCGCTCGGCGATCTCGTCGAGCTCGCTCCGGGACGCCCGACCCACCAGCCGGATCCCGGCCACGACGTTCTCATAGATCGACATCGTCGGGAACGGATTCGGGCGCTGGAACACCATGCCCACGAAGCGGCGGAGCCGGACGGGGTCGACTGCCGGGTCGTAGATGTCGGCGCCGTCGAGGAGGATGCTGCCCTCGACCCTGGCCCCCGGCGTCAGCTCGTGCATCCGGTTCAGGGTCCGCAGGAACGTGCTCTTGCCGCAGCCGGACGGCCCGATGATCGCGGTGACCGCGCGGGCGCGGACGGACATCGTCACACCGCGGATGGCGCAGAACGCGTCGTAGTACGCGTCGAGGTCCCGGATCTCGAGCTTTGTGTCGGGTGTCGTCGAAGGCGCCCCGGGTGTCGGGTCGGCTGTCATCTGGACCTCGGTCATCGGCGCGACCCCATGAGGGAACGACCGCGCACGAGGATGTTGATGATGAGGACGGCGAGGAGGAGGAGGAAGGCCGCACCCCACGCCTGCGCGTTGAGGGCCGGGAAGGGCTGGCGGGCGTTGGCGTAGATGAAGAGCGGCAGCGCGTCCATCGGCCGGCTGAAGTCGCCGATGTTGAGCAGCCGGCTCCCGAGCGCCGTCATGATGAGCGGTGCGGTCTCGCCCGCGGCGCGCGCGACGGCGAGCATGACCCCGGTGAGGATCCCGGGCCACCCGGTGCGGATCGCGATCGAGATCACCGTCCGCCATCGGCGGACGCCGATGGCGAGCGAGGCTTCGCGGAGATCGCCCGGCACGAGCTTGAGGATCTCCTCGGTCGTCCGCATGATGACCGGGACCATGATCACGGCGAGCGCCACCGCCCCCGCGAACGCGTTGTACTGCTTGAACGGCAGCACGAGGAACGTGAACACGAACACGCCGACGAGGATCGAGGGGATCCCGACGAGCACATCGGCGCAGAAGCGCACCGCTCCGGCCGTCCGCCGCCCGGCGAACTCGCTCACGTAGACCCCGGCGAGCAGCCCGACGGGGACGGCGATGATCGTCGCGAGCCCGACCATCTGGATCGTCCCGGTGATGGCGGTGACCGCCCCGCCCCCGACGCCGGTCGCCTTCGGTGACCTGGTGAGGAGGTCGATGCTCAGAGCAGTGATGCCGTTGATCGTGACGAACGCGAGGATCGTCACCAGCGGGATCACGGCGAGGATCGTGCACGCGAGCGCGAGCGTCCGCATCGAGCGGTCGACGACCGCGCGCCGCTCCCAGCGGCGTGCGCGACGGAGCCGCTCCGGCACGGGCGCGACGATGAGGGCCATCAGCCGCCCCCCACGCGTGTTGTGGCCCGCCCGACGAAGGCCCGGGCCACGATGTTGATCGCGATCGTGATGGCGAGCAGGATGAGCCCGAGCGCGATGAGGCTCGAAGTCTGGAGCCCGACCTGCGCCTCGTTGAACGACGTCGCGATCTTGGACGCGAGGGTCTGGCCCTGGTCGAAGAGCGACGTCGGGATGTTCTGGCCGTTCCCGATGACCATGGTGACGGCGAGCGTCTCGCCCAGGGCGCGCCCCAGGCCGAGGATGACCGCGCCGATGATCCCGGACCGCGCGAGCGGGATCACGACCCGCGAGATGACCTCCCACCGAGTCGCACCGAGGCCGTACATCGCCTCCCGCTGCGACCCCGGCACGGCGACGAGGATCTCTCGCGAGATCGTCACGATCGTCGGGAGGATCATGATCGCGAGGATGACGCCCGCGGCGAACAGGCCGATCCCGAACGCGGGTCCCTTGAAGATCGGGATCCAGCCGAAGTTGTCGACCATGAACGACTCGACCGTGACCTTGAGGAACGGGCCGAGGACGAAGACGCCCCACAGGCCGATGACCACGCTCGGGATCGCGGCGAGGAGCTCGATGACGAACGTGAGCGGCACGGAGATCCGCCGCGGCGCGTACTCGGCGAGGAAGATCGCGGTGAGGAGGCCGATCGGCGCCGCAAGGACCAGCGCGATCGCCGAGGAGAAGATCGTCCCTGCGATGTAGGGCAGGGCGCCGTAGACCGACGCCACGGGGTCCCAGGTGGTCCCCGTGATGAAGGAGAGCCCGAACGTCTGCCACGTCTCGGCGGAGCTCGCGGCCAGCATCGCGAGGATCGCGACAAGGAGAGCGACGACGATGATCGCGACGACCGCCGTGCCGCCGGAGAAGAGGCGGTCGGGCAGCTTCGACCAGCGGCGCCCCTGGAGGCGCTGGGGGTCCACCTGCGCGCTCACCGCCCCTGTGACCTCCAACTACTGCGCGAACCGCCGGCGAAGCGTACGCCAGCTGCCCGACCCCGTGCCAGCTCGATGACCGGCCTGGGCGCCCCGCGGTGGGGCGCCCAGGCCGGTCAGGCGCGAGGTGTGCGGACGACGGTCAGGGCCAGATCAGCGAGCCGCCGGTCGTGATGGTTCGAAGCGTCGCGAGCGCCTTGTCCTGGACCGCCGCGGGGAGCGGCGCGTAGCCGAGGCCTTCCTCCAGTGCCTGGCCGTCGGTCAGCGCCCACGCGATGAACGCGACGAGTGCCTGTCCCCTGGTCGCATCCTTCTGATCCTGGTAGACGAGGAGGTACGTGTACGCCGCGATCGGGTACGTGTCCGCACCGGCGGCGTTGATTATCGGGGCCTGTCGGGAGTCGGCGGGGAAGCTCGCTGCCACGGAGTCGGCCGCGGCGGTGACGCCGGCGGTGGATCCCGGGACGAACTTCCCGTCGGCGTTCTTGATGTTGGCGGACGGGATCTTCGCCTGGGACGCGTAGTTGAGCTCGACGTACCCGACAGCGCCCTCGTTCTGCTGCACGCCGCCGGCGACGCCGTCGTTGCCCTTGGCACCGATGCCGATCGGCCAGTTGACCTCCTTGCCCGCGCCGACCTTGCTGTTCCAGTCGGGGCTCACAGCCGCGAGGTACGACGTGAACGCGTTCGTGGTGCCCGAGCCGTCGGACCGATGGACGACGAGGATGGGCTTGTCGGGCAGGGTCATTCCGGGGTTGTTCGCTGCGATCTTCGGATCGTTCCAGTTGGTGATGGTGGCGAGGAAGATGTCGGCGACGTTTGCCGCGTCGAGGTTGAGCGTCGCGACGCCGGGCAGGTTGTAGATGACGACGACGGCCCCGAGGGCGGTCGGGATGTGGACGACGGTCGAGCCCGACGGCAGCGCCGCGATCTCTTCGTCCTTCATCGCCGCGTCAGTCGCGCCGAAGTCGACGGTCTGCTGCGTGATCGCCTTGATCCCGGCGCCGGACCCGACGGCCTGGTAGTCGATCTTGATGTTGGGGTGGAGGCCCGAGTAGGTCTCGAACCACGTCTGGTAGAGCGGCGCCGGGAACGTGGCGCCCGCGCCCTGGAGCGTGACGTCTGCGCTCGGCGGTGTGGGGACCGCGGTGATGGGCATGCTCGGGCCCGCGGAGGCGGGAGCCTGCGAAGCGACGGTCGACGGTGAAGGGCTGGAGCCGCTGCTCGAGCACGCTGCCGCGACGACGATCGCCGCGAGCGAGAGCGCGACGATCCGCGGCGTCCTGGGGATGGACACGAGGTTGGACCTCCTGGTGGCCCGCGTCACGCCGGATCGATCTCGGCCGGGTGTGGTGGGCGCGCGATCCCGGAAAGGTTCGCCACTCGAGCCTCCTCCGGAAGCCTCAACGCCCCATGTTCCCCGTGTTAACACTGCGTGAAGGCCGTGGATGCCGCCCTCGCCGTCCGGTTCCTCGACATGCCGTCGCACGGTGGCACACTACGCGTGCGACGCCGGTCCATCGCGGCGCCGCATCGGTGGCGATCCGCTGCGGACATCCCGTGGTCGGCGACCGGCACGGCGATGGGTGTGGGAGGCGTGCCGATGATGGGGAAGAAGCGTTCGAGGCGACTGGGTGGGGCGGCGGAGCCTGGCCCGGCCCCGGACGGCGCCGAGGCGCTGGCTGAGGCCGCGGAGTCGCCGGCGGAGGCATTCGACCCCGCTGTCGCGCGGCGGTCGAAGGCGCTGCGCAAGCGCATCACCTCGCTCGACGAGGATGTGACCGCGGCCCGACGGCGGATCGAGCGTCGGCGCGAACGGCTCATCGAGGCGGAGCGCGAGCTCCGGTCCCTCGAGCGCGAGCTCGCCGGAGCCCTCCGCGAGGCGCGGACCGAGGGCGTGCAGGATCCGGGCCTCGCGGCCGCTGGGCCTGCCCGCCGCCGGGTCCCGCGCGCGGCCGCGGCCGTTGCGAAAGCTGCGACTCGCCCGGCACGCCGGTCACCGCGCAAGACCGCGCCGGCGATCGAAGGCGCCGTGGCGCCCGCCGTCGGCCCGGCGGCCGAGTCGGCCGTCGCCCCTGCCTTCGGTTCCGCCGTCGCGCCGACGCCCGAGCCGGGCTCTGCACCCGCGACCGCAGCGGCCGCCGCTCCGGCCCGGGCGACCCCGCCTGCGCGGCGAGGCCCCGCTTCGAAGGCGCCGGTTCCCGTACCGACACCGTCGGCCGCCGTTGCGATGCCGCCGGCCGCGGCCGGCGCGACGCCTCGCACGACCCGACGCCGCACGCCCGCCACCGGATCTCGACCGGCGGGCGGATCCCGGAGGTCTCCCCGAGGTGCAGGAGCCGAGCCTGGACCGGAGGCCGACCCACCGTCCTGAGCACTTGCCTGTCGCGATGGCGCAGGCGCCCGTGGCGCGCGGGCCGGGGATCTCCGAGGTCGGCGCCATCGACGGGGCGGTCGCCGAGGGCGTCGTCGTCGCCGTGATCGACGTCGGGTCGAACTCTGCGCACCTGCTCGTCGCCCGCGTCGGCGACGAGGTCGTCCCGCTCCGGGACGAGTCGATCCTCCTCGGCCTCGGGGCGGCGGTCGACGCCGGTGCGATCGTGCCGGCCGCCGTGGCCGACGCGCTCGTGCCGGCACTCGCTGCGTACGCCTCGGTCGCGCGGAGCCTCGGCGCGCGCGAGATCGTCGTCCTCGGCACGGAGCCGTTCAGGCGAGCCGCCGACGCGGCCCGGATCGTGGCGACCGTCTGCGAGGTCGTCGGCGTCCCGATGCACGTCCTGGGGCACGACGAGGAGGGCCTGCTCACCCTCATAGGGGCGACCGGGGGCCGCGCGCTCGCCGCCGATGTCGTCATCGTCGACGTCGGCGGCGGGAGCAGCGAGATCGTCGTCGCGGGGCCGGGACGGCGACCGGTCACGCTGGGTCTCCCCATCGGTTCCGCCCGGGCGAGCGCACGGCACGTCGAGCACGATCCGCCCACCCCGGGCGAGGTGGAGGCGCTGCGCGACGAGGCGCGGTCGGTCCTCGAGGCGGCGCCGGACGTGCGCCCGGCCGAGATCGTCATCGTGGGCGGGACCGCATCGAATCTCGTCAAGGTGGACCCGACCGGCCTGGTCGACGGCCCGATCACGAGGGAGCGGATCGACCGGATCCTCGCGTCGCTGCTCACGCTCTCCGCCGAGGCGGTCGCCGAGCGCCACGCCATCCGGGTCCCCCGGGCCCGGATCCTCGTCGCCGGTGCCGTGATCGTCGAAGCGATCCTCGACCGCTATGGCTTGGCCGCGGCCCGCGCGACCGACTCGGGGATCCGCGACGGGGCCGCGATCGCGCTCGCGCGCGCCGGCCCCGCGTGGCGGGACGCGCTGCCCCGCATCGCGATGGGGCGGCGCTGACCAGAGGCGAGGGGACCGCCCCGGCCGCCCGCTTGGGGAGGATCGCCGCGCCGGGTGCCGACGGCCGGCCCGGCCGGCCGACGGTGGAGGCCCGCGTCCCCTACAGGTCGGCGATCGCGCGCCCCAGCCCGCGTCGGAACGACAGGCCGGCCACCGCGCGCCACGGGCGTCCCACGGTCCGGCGGAGCCGCACGAGCTCCTTCTCACGGCTCGAGAGGTACCGTCCGACAGCGGCGACCTCGGCCTCGGTGAGGCGCCCGGAGCTCTCGACGAGGAACGCCCGGGCCCGCCCCGACGTCACCTCCGCATCGTGGAGATAGCCCAGGTGGTCCTGGAGCGCGACCACCTTCGGGATGAGCGATGCCGTGTCCGGCCCGAGCGCCTCCCGGAAGAACTCGATCGCATAGCGCAACCGCTTGGCCGAGATCCGGAGCTGGTGGAGTGTGGCGAGGTCCGCCCAGCGCAGCGTGTGCTCGAACGCGCGGACGTCCTCGTACGCGAGCCAGAGACGTGACCCCGCCATGTCGCGGACGCGGTACGGCGATGTCGGCGAGAGCGGCGGCAACGCACCCAGGCCCTCGGTGAGGACGAACTCGGTGCAGGCGACCACCCAGTGCCTGTAGGCCGTGGAGTCGAGCTCCCGGACGAGGAGGACCCGCGCGTCGTCGCGCTCCGCCTCCCACGACTCGATGAGCGCGGCGAGGCCGTCACGCTCGGCCGGTGCGAGGTCCGCCCGATACACCCGCAGCGCGTCGATGAGGACGTCGAGGTCGCGGACCGCGCCGAGGCGCGTGCCGACCTCGCGGAGGTGCGTCTTCATCCGCCGGGACCGACCCGGCCGGAACCCGGAGCCGAAGACGCGCCATGCCGCCCGCATGCGTCGCGTGGCGACGCGCATGTCGTGGAGATCCTCGGGATCGTCCCCGCGTCGCGTGCCGTCCTCCTTCGCGAGCATCCGCGCGAAGTGGAACCGGAGTACCTTGCGGCCCGCCTCCGCGAACGCGTCGTCGTGGAGGACGCCGGGCGTCTTGCCGGGCGGCTTCACGGCGATCGACGCGACGGCCGGGGTGTGGACCGTCGGGCCGGGCTCCGGCTCCCCGGGGGGTTCGTCGCGCGTCCCCGGTCCCGCACCTGCCGCGGGCGCCTGGCTCATGACCCCGTCATCTCCGACAGGCTCGCCGGACACGACGGCCTCGCCGGGCTCGCCGGCCCCTCCCTCGGCTGCGGTGGCCTCGGTCAGCGCAGCGGGCATGGGTCCCATCATCGTCGCCATCACGCGCTCCACCTCGCGGTCGAGGGACTCGTCCTCCGCGTGCGCCGCGGCCGTCTCCGCGTCTGCCGCGGCCATCTCCGCGTCGAGCGCCGCCGCGAACGGCCCGGGGACCGGAAGGCCGGCTGCGACCAGTGCCTCCATCGCCCGGTGGAGCTTGGAGCCGCCGCCGAACGTCACCGCGGCGTCGGTCTCGATGAGCGTGGCCAGCCGGCGCAGCGCCGCCTCGTCGCCGGAGAGGAGCTCCGCCTCGAGCTCGCCGAAGCGATCGATGTGCTCGCCGCCCGCCACGACGCTGACGTCGTCGAGCGAGACCTCGATCCGCGCCTGCCCGTCCGACACGATGACGACGCGACGGACCTGTTGGAGCGTGACCGTCTCGACGAGCGGCTCACCACGCGCGTGCGTGATCACCGCGTCGCGGGCGGGGCTCGCCGGCCAATCGGACGGGTCGAGTGACGCGGTCGCGGGCGACTCGAGCTCGGTCCGGCGGACCATCGCCCCGTGCCGCACCGCGGGCGTCTTCACGGTGATGCGGATCCCGTCCGGCCGGTGCCGGATCCGAGCGGCGACGCCGCCGCGGGCGAGCCGGCCATCCGCGGTGTCGATGTACACGTCGCGGACCGGGACCTCGTCGACGCCGCCGACCGCTGTGAGGCCCGCGCCCGCGGCGTACCCGATGATCGCCTCGACCCCGATGGGTGCCACGAGCCGGTACTTGAGCTCGACCTCGACGGGTCCGCCCCCGGCGGTCACGGGCGCGTCCTCAGACACGGGGATCCATGGAGCCCCGGCCGGCGCGCACGCGTCGCGGCACGGGCTCCTCCTCCTCTTCGTTCGCCGCGAGCGCGACCCGCTTGAGGTGCTCGAACGTGTCGATGGTCCCCTCGCATGCCTGGATCTCCTCTGTCCGGCGCCACCGACCGCTCGGCTCCAGCTGCCACGAGCGACGGTCGTCCCGCAGGAGCGTCTCGATGATCTCCGCGAGGCGCAGTCGCGCCTCGAGGTCCTCGACGGGTGTGACCGCCTCGACCCGCCGGTCGAGATTGCGCTCCATGATGTCCGCCGACCCGATGTACCACTCCTCCTGGCCGCCGTTGAGGAACATGATGATCCGCGAGTGCTCGAGGAACTCGCCGACGATCGAGCGGACGCGGATCCGGTCCGACACGCCCTCGAGGCCGGGGACGAGCGAGCACGTGCCTCGCACGATGAGATCGATCTCGACCCCGGCGCGGCTCGCGCGATAGAGGAGCTCGATGATCGCCGGGTCGACGATGGCGTTGACCTTCATGACGATCCGCGAGGGCCGACCCGACTCCGCGTGGCCGATCTCGCGCTCGATGAGCTCGGCGAGGCGCGTGCGGAGGGTCATCGGCGCGACGAGGAGCCGCCGGAACGAACGCTGGCGCGAGAGGCCGGTGAGGAAGTTGAACAGGTCGGTGACGTCGGCGCCGATCTCCGGGCGGCACGTGAGCAGGCCGAGGTCGACGTAGATCCGCGCCGTCTTCGGGTTGTAGTTGCCCGTCCCGATGTGGACGTACCGGCGCAGGGTCTCGCCCTCGCGGCGCACGACGAGACACGTCTTGCTGTGCGTCTTGAGCCCGGCGAGGCCGTACACGACATGCGCCCCGGCCTCCTCCAGTCGGCGGGCCCAGATGATGTTGTTCTCCTCGTCGAAGCGGGCCTTGATCTCCACCATGACGACGACCTGCTTCCCGGCCTCGGCTGCCCGGATGAGGTCGTGGACGATCGGCGAGTCGCCGCTCGTCCGGTAGAGGGTCTGCTTGATCGTGAGCACGTCCGGGTCGTCGACCGCCTGCTCGACGAAGCGCTCGACCGTCCCGCCGAAGCTCTCGTACGGGTGGTGGACGAGGATGTCGCCCTGGCGGATCGCACTGAACACGTCGGCGGGCTCGTCGTCCCCGAGGGGTGCGAGTCGGGCCGGGATCACCGGCGTCCACGGCGGGTCCTTCAGGTCCGGACGGTCGAGCTGGTGGAGCGCCCAGAGCGCTGTGAGGTCGAGCATGCCGGAGACCTCGTGGCAGGCCTCCGCCGGGAGCCGGATCCCCACGAGGAGCGTCTCACGGGTCGCGGCCGGCATCGTCCGCTCGACCTCGAGGCGCACGGCCTCGCCGAAGCGCCGCCTCCGGAGCTCGGCCTCGATCGCCTCGAGGAGGTCCGACGCCTCGTCCTCCTCGATCTCGAAGTCGGCGTCTCGTGTGACGCGGAAGAGGTGCGACTCCTCGATCTCCATCCCCGGGAAGAGGAGGTCGAGGTTCGCGGCGATGATCTGCTCGACGAGCACGAACGCCGACGGCCCGATCGGGACGAGGCGCGGCAGCGCCGGCGGGACCTTCACCCGTGCGAACCGGCGCTCCCCCGTCTCCGGGTCGCGGATCCCGATGGCGAGCGAGAGCGTGAGCGTGCTGATGTACGGGAACGGGTGCCCGGGGTCGACCGCGAGCGGCGTGAGGACGGGGAAGATCTCCTCCTCGAACCGCTGCCGGAGCCGGGCGTGGTGCTCGGGCACGTCTGCGTAGTCGAGGACCGAGACACCCTGCTCCGCGAGGAGCCCGAGCACCTCCGCGCAGATCCGCGCGTGCTCGGCGATGGTCGCGTCGACGCGCGTGCGCACCTCGGCGAGCTGCTCGCCGGGCGTCCGGCCGTCGGAGGACACGCGGAGCGGGTTCGTCGCAGCCTGCTCACGGAGGCCGGAGACGCGGATCATGAAGAACTCGTCGAGGTTATCGGCGAAGATCGCGAGGAACTTCGCGCGCTCGAGGATCGGGTTCCGGTCGTCGCGGGCCTCGTGGAGGACGCGCTCGTTGAAGTCGATCCAGCTGAGCTCGCGGCTCAGGTAGGGGAAGCCGGCAGCGGCCCTTCGCCGCGGGCTCCGGCGAGGCGTCGTGAGGCGCCGGCCGACGGTCACCACGTGGCCCCGCCCGACGAGTCGTCCGGGAGGTACCGGCGCTCGCCCGTCCGGGGCTCGTACCAGACGCGCATGCGGACCCCGGTCGCGGGGTCGACGAACCGCTCGTCCGTGGGTCGGAAGGTCGTCGGGAGGGGCGTGCCGGCCGGGTCGCCGCCGGCCCGGCTGGCCGGCTCGGTGGTGCGCTCCTCGGCGTCCGATCGGTATCGCATCCGCTCGAAGACGACGGCGCCGATGCCGCCGGCGCCCATGACGACGAGCACGAAGCCCGCGATGACCCCCCCGTCACCGGGCAGCCCGATGGCGAGGAGCACTCCTCCGACGATGAGGAGCGCGGAGAAGAACACGATGATGATCCGGCTCGCCCCGAGCACGTGTCGAACCCCTTTCGTTCGCGGAGCGCGTGATCGCGGCGCCCCGCCCCGGACCGTGAAGCCTACTCCACGACCGGCGGCGTGGCCGAGGCGTCGGCGACGATCGTCACCGCGGTCCCGTAGGCGACGATCTCCGACATCGTCCCCCCGAGCTCCGAGCTGTCGAACCTGAAGCTGACGATGGCGTTCCCGCCCATCGCCACGGCGTTCTGGACCATCCGGTCGATCGCCTGGCGCCGGGTGTCCTCGAGGAGCGCGGTGTACTCGTGGATCTCGCCTCCGACGAGCGACCGCAGGCCGGCCGCGAGGTTGCCCGCGAGCCCGCGGCTGCGGACGACGAGCCCGAACACGTGGCCCTGCACCTGGTCGATGCGGTGCCCCGGCACGTACGGCATGGTGACGATGAACATCGTGTCGCTCCCTTGACGGTCCGATCCTCAGGCGCCGGATGGGTCGCCCGCGCCTGGGGCGGCGAGCGGCGGGGCCGGTCGCGCGGCCTCGCATGCCGGACAGGGACACTCGTCGCGCAGCGCGCGGAACGCGTAGAAGCCCGTGTCATGGCCGTCGGCCCACGTCGGCGCGATCGCATACTGGCCGACGAGCACGATGTCCACGAGCCGCGTCTGGTCCTCGGTCAGGGCGGGCCGCGTGTCCAGCCAGCCGGGCTGGCCCGCCTCGCCCTGACAGTATGCGCACGGGCAGAGCCAGCGGAGAGCGACCGCGTCGAACATCGACACGTGCCCATCCGCCCACTCGATGGTGACGACGCCGGCCTGCCGGTCCGCGTGGATGCGGGCGGGCGCGAAGATGTCACCGCCGCGGACGTAGCTCGAGTGGTTCTGCATGCCCACAGGATACCGTCCGGGCGCGAACGGCCCCGGAACGTGGAACGCCGGGGTCCGTGGGGCCCCGGCGTCAGACGGCAGCGGATCGGGAGTGCGAGCTACTCGCGGAGGGGTCAGGCGGTGGCGACGATGCTCTCGACTGCGGCGTCCGCTGCCGCGTCGATCGTCAGCGTGATCTCCTTGCCGACGAGCCAGCCGCCGGACTCCAGCCCGACGTTCCACTTCAGGCCCCAATCCTCACGGTCGATCTTCGTCGTCGCCGTGAAGCCGGCGTGGCGGCCGCCCTGCATGCTCGGGACGATGCCGAGGAACTCGGCGTCCAGCACGACCGGCCGGGTCACGTCCTTGATCGTGAGATCGCCTGCGATACGGTACTCGGCCCCGGCCTTCTCGACCTTCGTGCTCCGAAAGCTGATCGTCGGGTACGTCTCGACGTCGAAGAAGTCGGTGCCCCGGAGATGGCCGTCGCGCTGGGCCATCCCGGTGTCGACCGTGGTCGCGTCGATGGCGACGACCACGGTCGAGTTCGTGAGGTCGTCCTCGTCGAGCTCGATCGTGCCGGCGATGCCGGCGAAGTGGCCGCGCACCGTCGAGATCATCAGGTGCTTCGCCGCGAAGTCGGCCTGCGTGTGGGCGGTATCGAGGGTCCAGGTGCTCTTCATGTCTGCCGTGTCTCCAGTTCCTGTCTGTGTGATCGGGTGCGGGCGCCGGTTCGACGGCCCGGTTCGTTGAGGATGCAACTATATCACGAGAAGATTGCGCGTGCAACAAATCTCCGTGGACGCTATCATCCGCGCATGATCGCGACCGACATCCGCTCCACCGCCCTCGACGATCCGGGCATCCGCGCGTGGCTGCGCTTCCTGCAGGGGCACGCCACGGTCACGCGACGGCTCGAGGCGGAGCTCCAGGCGGACCGCGGCATGTCGCTCGCGGAGTACGACGCGCTGCTCCAGATCGCCATCGCGAAGGACGGTCGGCTGCGGATGAGCGAGCTGGCCGACACGCTCGTGCTCAGCCGCAGCGGCGCGACCCGGCTCGTGGACCGGCTCGAGCGGGCCGGCTGCCTCACCCGGACGAGCTGCCCGTCGGATGCACGGGGGTCCTACGCGATGCTCACGGACGCCGGGCACACCCGGCTGCGTGACGCGACCCCGGTCCACCTCCGTGGGGTGCGGGAGCACTTCCTCGACCGGATCCCCGCCGACGAGCTGCCGGAGCTCACGCGGACGCTCGAGCGGCTGTCCGCGCCGGCGGCCGCGGATGACGCCCGCTGCGAGGCGGCCGTCGGGCTCGCCGAGGACCGCGCGGAGAGTCGACCTCGCTGACTCGGGCGGGTCGCCGCGTCTCTGCTAGTCTCGGGCGGTGGCGCTCGTCATCGACTCCCTCGTCAAGACGTTCGGGCCCGTGCGGGCGCTCGACGGCGTGAGCTTCTCCGTCGGCCCCGGGGAGGTCTTCGGGTTCCTCGGGGCGAACGGCGCCGGGAAGACGACGACGATGCGTGTCTGCCTCGACGTGCTCCGGCCCGACAGCGGGAGCGTCACGTGGAACGGCGTGTCCAACACGGAGCTGCCGCGCCGCACGTGGGGATACCTCCCCGAAGAGCGTGGCCTGTACGGGAAGATGCGGGTCCTCGACCAGCTCGTCTTCTTCGCCCGGCTCCGGGGCGTGCCCGCGAGCTCCGCCACGCGGACGGTGCTCGAGTGGCTCGAGCGCTTCCGGATCCCCGAATTCCGGGACCGGAGGGCCGACGAGCTCAGCAAGGGGAACCAGCAGAAGATCCAGTTCATCGCCGCGATCCTCCATGACCCCGACGTGCTCCTCATGGACGAGCCATTCTCGGGGCTCGATCCCGTGAACGTCGCGCTCCTCAAGGATGCCTTCCTCGAGATGCGCGACCGCGGGAAGACGCTCATCTTCTCCACGCACCAGATGGAGACGGTCGAGGAGCTCGCCGAGTCGATCGCCATCGTGGACCGTGGGCGGATCGTCGTCGCCGGGCCGGTCCGCGAGGTTCGGTCGTCGACCGGACGGGTCTTCGTCCGGCTCGCCGTGGACGGGGACACGGAGCTCGCGTGGCTCGCCGGCCTGCCCGGGGTGAACGTGACGCGGCCGGGCCAGGACTACACGGAGATGGAGGTCGCACGCGACCGCGATCCGGAGACGATCCTCCGAGCCGCGCTCGACCGCGGGCTCCGCGTGATCACCTTCCAGATCGCCGACCCGACCATCGAGCAGATCTTCCTCGAGCAAGTCGGGCCGCAGGCCGCCGACGAGCGCCGCCTCGCCGCGGTCGCCGCGGTCGCCGCGCCATGATCCGCCTCCGGCGCGCGGCGTCTGCCCCTGATCCCGCCCCGCGGTCCACGCCGGACGCGGTCCCGACCCGGCGCGGCGACCACCTCTTCCCGAACGGGGCGATCGTCGCTCAGCGCGAGTACACGCAGCGGGTCCGGAGCCGCTCGTTCGTCCTCGGGACGATCGTGCTCATGGCGCTCGCGCTCGGCGCTGCCATCGTCCCCGTCGTCACGCGCGTCCTCGGCGAGCAGTTCTCCAACAAGGTCGTCGTCTACTCGGCGGATGCCGGCCTCGCGTTCGACCCATTGCCCCTCATCAGGACGAGCCTCAACGGCGCGGGAGGCGGGGCCGGGGTCCTCGCGTCCCCCGGTCCATCCGCGTCGGCCGGCCCGGTGGTGTCGTCCTCCCCGGGCGTGTCCGCGAGCCCCGAGTTCACCGTGAGCTCGGCCACCGACCTCGACCAGGCACGGATGGACCTCCGTTCGGGCTCGTACAACGGCCTCATCGTCATCTCGCGGACGGCGGCCGGCGACGTCGGGTTCGAGTACTTCACCGACTCGGCCCCGGACGGCCGGGCCGCGTTCTACGTTCGGCAGGCAGCGACGGCGATCGCCCTGCAGGATCGGCTCGACCGGTTCTCGATCGCGCCGGCCCAGCAGGCCGAGCTCTTCGCCCCGGTCACCTTCGACGTCCTCCCCAGGGATCCGGACGCGCCCGTCAAGCAGAGCTCGACCGACATGATCAGCCGCTCCCTCACCGGCAACATCCTCGTCATCCTCATCTTCATCACCGTCATCACCTACGGGACGTGGGTCGCGACGAGCGTCGCTGAGGAGAAGAGCAGCCGCGTGATGGAGCTCATGCTCAGCGCAGCGACCCCGCGCCAGATGCTCCTCGGGAAGGTGGTCGGCACGGGCGCGGCCGGGCTCACGCAGTACTTCGGCATCCTTGGGGCAGGGCTCGTCGGGATCGTCCTCCAGGGTCCGCTCACCGCGCTGTTCGTCAAGGGGCCGACCGCCGACGGGGCGTCGCTCGCGGGGCTCACGCCGGGCGTCCTCGCGGTCTTCCTCGTCTTCTTCATCCTCGCGTTCGCGCTGTACTCCCTCGTCTACGCCGCCGCCGGCTCGCTGGTGAGCCGCCAGGAGGACGTGCAGCAGATCGTCACGCCCCTCACGTTCCTCTCGATGGCGGGCTACTTCGCCGCGATCCTCGGCGCGGCCGCCACAACGTCCACCTGGGTGGTCGTCCTGTCGTTCTTCCCGTTCACGTCGCCGTACGTCATGCTCGTCCGCGTGGTCGACGGCACGGTGGAGCCGTGGGAGCCCATCCTCGCGATGGTCATCCTCGTCGCGACGATCGGGGTCATGCTCGTCGTCGCGTCGCGGATCTACAGCGCGGGGGTCCTGCTCTACGGCCAGCGCCCCACGCTGCGGGCGCTCGTGGCGGCGGCGCGCGTCAGTCGCTGATCCGGCCCGCGGCCCACCGGGGCCGGCGCAGGTGCCCCCTGCCGCCTGCCGGGTCCGCGTCGCTCGGGTCAGGCGAGGTGACGCCGGATGACGAGCACGGAGCAGTGCGCGTGCGTGAGGATGCTGTGCGCGACGCTCCCCAGCACGAGGCGCGTGATGCCCGTGTGGCCCCGCGAGCCGATGAGGATGAGGTCCGCTCCCGACTCGGCCGCGGCCGCGACGATCTCCGCGGCTGGATCGCCTTCGCGGAGCTCCATCTCAGCCGTGATCCCGGCGTCGCGGAGACGCGTGGCCGTCGACGCCGCGAGGCTCTCGTGCGTCTCGTGGGCGCTCGTGATCATGTCCGTGTACACGTCCATCGCCTGGCCGAACATCGTCGGGGCGATCCCGGTCCGCCACGGCGCCGCCACGTCGACGACGCTCACGACGTCGACGGGCACGCCGGCAAAGAGCGGCCACCGCAGGATGAGCGTCTCGGCGTTCCGCGCGCCGGGCGAGCCGTCCTCGGCGAGGATCGCCCGGGTCACGCGATCTCCACGCGCGATGAGCACCGGGTTCGTCGCATGGTCCACCACGGCGGACGACGTCGAGCCCAGGAGCGTCGTCTCGACCGGCCCGTGCCCCCGGCTGCCGAGCACCGTGAGGTCCGGCCCCCACTCTCGCATCTCCTCCACGATCGCCCTCGCGGGCGATGCGCGCAGCAGGACCGTCTCGACGGTCCTGTCCGGACCGGAAAGTGCGACGGCGCCGCGCTCGAGGACCCCCCGCAGGTGATCGACGGCCTCCTCCTCGTACCGGTCGGCATCCGCCGGCACGGCGGGGATCCACGGGCTCCCGAAGAGCGCCGGGCCCTCCTCGATCGCCGCGACGAGGCGGATCTCGGTCGGGGTGGGCCAGGGGACGCTGCCGACGAGGTCCCGGGCACGGTCCGCGCAGGCGGACCCATCGGTTGCGACGAGGATGCGCACGGTGGTACCTCCCTGGTGCGACGCTCGCGTCGATCGTAGGCGGTGTCGGCGGGGGCCGTACGTGCCCTTCGGCACGCGCCTCGGCGCCGGAGCGACCGAACGCGGATCGCGGCGGGCGCGCCGACGCCGCCGGCGATAGACTCGGTCGTGCGCCCTCCGGCCGACGCCCTCGCCCGTGCGTGCGCCTCGACCCTGCCGCCCGCGCCCCGCTCCCTGAGGTGCCCGATGCCCCGCGTGCC